>SLJS01000380.1 GCA_007135015.1 Alcanivorax sp.
ATAAAACTCAAGGCCGTCAGTCTCGCTCCCCGAAATCATTCCTGTTTTCTTGGCGTGCTTGGCGGCTTGGCGGGATCAATAATTGATCTTCCCGTTACCCACGAATTCTGCCGAGGAGCCCCCTGTTCTTCTGTGTTCTGTGCCGCGCGGGCGGGGAGGGCGTTGCCCGCAATCTCTGACAGCCTGTCAAAGGCTGCTCTGGCGGCCCGGCCCGGTTGCGCCAGATCCTCACTCCCGCATTCTGCAACGGCTCGCCCGGACCTTCCAGCCCGGATCTTGCGCCTGTACTTCGTGCCGTGGAGAGCCCGCGTGAGCCGTACTTGCGAATGAAGCCGTAGCGCGGATGAAGGCCGAAGGCCGTAATCCGGGGAGCCCGCCCCTGGCCGCTTTGCAGCCCGGGTTGCGCTTTGCTTCACCCGGGCTACGGCGGGTGGCAAAGAAAAGCCCGGACCTTGCGGACCGGGCTGGTTGAATACGGGAGCGGGTCCCCGTCTATTCGATCTCGATCTGGCGTGCGCCGCTTTCCTGCTTGCTGCGCCGGCCCACGTTGATCGTGAGCACACCGTCGCGGAAAGTCGCGCGCAGACTGTCTGGATCCGCATCCTGCGGCAGCGAGAGCACACGCTGGAAGCTGCCGTAGCTGCGCTCCACGTAGTGGTACTGTTTCTCGTTACGTTTGTCCTCTTCCTTCTTCTCGCCACGGATGATCAGCGCATCATTTTCCACGCTGATCTGGATATCGTCCTTGCTCACGCCCGGGGTTTCCACATGGATGGTGTACTGCTCCGGGCTTTCACTGATATCCAGACTGGGGCGGAAGAAATCCGGGGCCCAGGAGCGCCCGGACAATCCCGGAAAACCGTTGCCGAATTCCCGCAACGCCTGATCGAACAGCCGATCCATTTCGCGATGAAATGCGGTCAGTGGATGACCGGGCTGCCCGCCACCCCGGGTAACCGGCACTTCACTGCCGGTACGTCCCTCGGCTTCCTTCTGCAACCAGTTCCACGGAGAAATATTCCTCAGTTTCATGACTCCCTCCTTCATGTTCTCCAACTGTTCCAATCTATCTCTGTAGATGGGGACCGTGTTGACGGGAGTCAAGGTATTAAGCACAGGGCTTGCGCCCTTCCTGGCACGCGGCCGCTGGCCGCTTCCAGCACGGGGCTTCGCCCCTTCCGGCACGCGGCCTTCGGCCGCTTCCAGCGGTGCTTCGTGGAAGGCAGGCCGGGAACAGAAAGCGGCATATAACTTTCTGCCCGAAGTCGCCAACGGCGACATGCTTGAAGCAGCGCGCTGCGCTGCGCGCTGGGAGGTTGTGAAACAACCGTGCCGGGAGCGGCCAGCGCCCGCGTGCTCGAAAGGACGCAAGCCCTGTGCTCGATCTATTTCTGCGGTTTCTCGGTGACCCAGAGATGAATGGTGCCTTCCACCACGGGGGTGTCGTCGGCTCGCAGGGCGGTAACGGTGACCGGTACTTCCGGGCCGTTTTCCCAGGCGCCTTCTTCCACCTCGGCGAACACCCGGATATCGCTGTCCGCCTTGGCGGTGTAGCGCACATCCATGCCCTTGGGGATCCAGCGCAGGTGGGAGGGAATCGAGGTTTCCGCCATGACTCCCATGGCGAATTCCAGGCCGTTGCAGATGGCGATGACATGCACGGTGCCGATATGGTTCTCCACCGAACGCCGTTTGCGGATCAGTGCGCTGCAACGGTCGGGCTCCAGCTCAAGAAGCTGCGGGCGGACCGTTCCGAAGTAAGGCGCCTTGCGGCATATTGCCATGGCAAAGAGCCGCTTGCCGCCGGGCCAGGCGGCCAGTTTCTGGTACATCTGCATGGTCCGGTTTTCGGATCGCGCCATGGAAGTTCTCCCTGAAAAGTCGAGAAGGCTTGTCAAGCGCCGTATTGTGCACGAACCCCCTGTGTCGGCAATGGCCGCCGGGACCGTGTGGGGCTAGAATGCGCTCGCTGCGGCTATTGCGCCGCGTTCGTGTTTTCGGCATGAGGGTTCCCCATGGAAGCGCTGTACCACCGGGAAGCGGATTGTTATACCCCCACGGATGCCGCCGGCAGTCCCTGGCATCCTTCCTTGCTCCATGGCGGAGCGGTGTCCGGGTTGCTGATGCGCCACGGGCTCGAGCAGCTGGCGCAATGGCCGGGTTTCCGTATTTCACGGATCACCATGGATCTGGTACGCCCGGCACCGAAAGCACCGCTGGATCTGTCCACCGAACTGGTGCGCGACGGGGGCAAGCTCAAGCTGCTTCAACTGGAAGTGCGCGCTGCCGGCAAGCTCATCGCCCAGGCACGGCTGCTGGCCCAGAAACCACGGCCCATGCCTCTGCCCGAATATGCTCCGCGTCCGGCGGGGTCGCCGCGGGGGCCAGACGGGGTCGCGGAGGAGGGTATTCAACAGATGCTGGATGCCAAGGGGCTGAATATTCCGGAGGGGTTTCATTCCCGGGTGCGGCTTCGCCCGCTGACGCCCTTCGACGAGCGCGGGCAGGGCACATGCTGGGTGCATATGCCGGTGCAGGTGGTCTCGGGCGAGGACCCGGACCCGCTGGCGCACCTGGGCATGGTGGCGGATCTGGGCAACGGCGTCGGCCAGCTCAACTACGGCAATGCCACGGGCACCATCAATGCGGACATCAGCCTGCATCTGTTCCGGCAGCCGGTTTCCCTGTGGCTTTGCCTGGAATCGCAGGCGCAGGTGCAGCCCGACGGCATGGGCGTGGTGCACACGCGCCTGTACGATACCGACGGCGCCATCGGCTATATTCTTCAGACGGTGCAGCCCAATGGCGAGTATCAGGGTGACTGAGGACCGGGGATGAATCGGCCATGGCAGTAGTCTGGCAACACTACAGCGAAGCCGTGCACTACGAGGTGCGCAGCCACGGCGCGACCATGCGTCTGTATGCCAATGGCATCCAGCACTCCGAATTTCATCCCCGGCGTCTGGTTACCGGCAGTGTCTGGGATCTGCTCTGGTTGCCGGCGCTGTTTCATGCGCCGCAGCAGTGCCGGCGCGTGCTGGTACTTGGCCTCGGTGGGGGCTCGCTGGTGGCGCCGCTGCAACAGCTGGTGGCCCCGGAACTGCTGGTGGGTGTGGAAATGGATCCCCTGCATCTCCGGGTGGCCGAGGAAGTCTTCGGCATCGGCGGCGACGGGGTGGAGCTGCACTGCGCCGACGCCAGGGACTGGGTGGCCGGCTGGAACGGCGAGCCCTTTGATCTGATCATCGAGGACCTGTTCGCTCCGGTGGACCGGGATGTCACCCGTGCCGTGGAAGCATCGCGGAGCTGGTTCAACCGCCTTGCCGGGATGCTGTCACCCTCCGGGACTCTGGTCATGAATTTCGGCGACTACCGTGAATTCCGCTCCAGTGCGCCGGCGGGACGCAGGCTGCGAAAGGGCTGGCAGGCCGGATTCCGGTTCAGCACCCCGGATTGCCACAATGCGGTGGTGGCCTGGTTGCGCACACCGTCGGACAGCAAGGCGCTACGCGAAAGGGTGCGCTCCCACCGGGAGCTGTCCCGGGCGCTGGACAAGGGGCGTCTCAACTACCAGGTACGACGGCTCTTCGGCAGCTGACCCGCCGGTCTCCGGACTCAGTCCGCAGAGGCCAGTTCCTCCGCGCTGTTGCCGGCGGCGTCCGCAAGGTGCTGCCGGCCGTAGCGGCTTTCCCACTCACTTCTGGCCAGCAGCGGAGGCACTACCCGGTTGCGCGGCGCACGGTCCAGCGCGGCCAGCAATACCCGGTAGGCGAGCACCGCCTGCACATAGTTGCGGGTCTCGTGGAAGGGGATGGACTCGATCCAGACATCGAAGGGCACGGCCTGGTCGGGCAGCCAGTCATCCACCCGGTTGTGCCCCGCGTTGTACGCGGCCAGGGCCATCAGGCGATTGCCCTGATAGCGCTGAAGCAGCGATTCCATGTAGGCGCTGCCCAGCCGGATGCTGGTCCGGTGGTCCATCAGGGCTTCCCGGTCCGGCGGAGCTTCCCCCAGCCAGCCGGTGATGCGTCGGGCGGTGCCCGGCATGATCTGCATCAGCCCCAGGGCTCCCGCCGGCGATACGGCCTCCGGATAGAAGGCGCTCTCGCGCCGGGCAATAGCCATCAGCAGATAGGGGTCGGTGCCGGATTCCACGGCAACGTCCATGAAATCGTCGCGCCACGCGGCCGGGAACCGCCAGTCCAGGCGGTCATGTTCGCCCGCCTGAAGGGCCGCTTCCACGGCCAGTTCGTGCCAGCCGGAAGCATGGGCGTGGGCGGCCAGCCTTGTCCGGGCGTGGGGACGCTCACGCAGCAGCCTGGACCATTCGTTGCGGGCCAGGCGCATTTCACCGATTTCACGCAGCATGGCAATGCGGATCAGCGGCGCTTCCGGCTCCAGCCTGCCCAGTCTTTCCTCTGGCGCGTCATGGCGCAGGTTGTAGGGCCGGCCCAGCCGTTCGGCGGCGACAAAACCCCAGAAACTGCGTGAGCGGGCCGCCTGTTCCAGCCAGTCGCTGCCGGCTTCCGCGTCGCCGAGCTCCTGATGGGCACGGCCCAGCCAGTACTGCCAGCGACTGGTGTTCCGCTGTGCCGCGGGGAGTTTCGCGATCCATTCGGGCAGCGTCTCCCAGTCCTGCTCGATCACGGCCCTGCGCGCGCGCTGCTCGGTCAGCCCCGGACCGCCGTGCTCGCGCACCCAGGAGTCCGTCCAGTCCCGGTTATCCGGCAGGCCCCGGATGGTGGAATACCAGGCAATGCGGTGGCCGATCTCCCGGTGGTCCGATTCGGGCAGCGCTGTGCCCGGTTGTGCATCAAGGAAGGATTCCAGCGCCGCCCGGGTGTCCACATTGGCCAGCCGGTACAGTCCGTCCGCGATCAGTTCCTCCCGGCGGGGCCGGGCAATCGCTTCCGGCAGGTCGGCAAGCCGCTGTGGGCGATGGTAGAGCCTGAGCAGCCAGTCGCCGGCCTCCTGCAGCGTTTCGTCCTCCAGCTCCCGGGCCAGATAACGCACCAGTCCCGGATTGCCTGCACGAAAGGCCTTGCGCATGCGGCTCCAGACCGCGTCGTCGTCGATGATGCCCTGTTCGCGGGCGGCGTCGAAAAGCGGGTCGCAGGCGGCGGGCCGGGAATGGCCGGCCTGCCAGTACTCGTGGGCGAAGGACATGGCGGCGCCGGGCTTTTCGTTTTCCCTGGCGTGCCACCAGTGGCAGCGCAGTTCTCCGTGGTACGGCGGCGTATCCCGCAGCGCCAGGAGTGCCTCATGGCGCCCCGCGCTGGCGTACCGGCTCAGTGCCAGCCGTTCCATGGATCGGGCCAGCGGCGTGTCCCGGTACTGTTCGGCAAATGTGCGAACGGCATCCGGCGGGGCACCCGGAAGCCGTTCACGCAGCCGGTGGAAGTCCAGATAGCCCTGCAGGGGGTGGCGGGGACCCAGCTCCTCCTCCAGCCTGTCGAGTCTGTCCATGTCCCCGTCGCGGGCCGCTTCCAGTGCCCGGGCGAAAGTACTGTCGACGTCACCGGCCATGGCAAGGGTGCCCGCGGACAGCAGCGTGGTGGCAAAAAGCAGGGCCGGAAGGCACGAAGGCCGCATTGAAGACTCCAGAACAGAACGCCGGATCGGGAAGAAGACGCTGGTTTTCAACGCACTCGCGGATTCATTCCGACCGGTCCATTCTAATCATATTTACCCGGCTGGCGAGCCATGAAAACGTATCGTATTGGTAAATCATCAAAAATCTGTGACCGGATTCCACGGCGGCGTCGGATTTTGCGGAGGCGGTCTCGCGTCCGGGTTATACTCCCGCCGCCGTTGGCGCGCCCCGGACGGGAACTGTCATTCCGGCAAGGGACGATGCACGGTACGGATGCGAACCACTGGAAACCCGCGCGGGAAATGCTCCGAGGTGCCCTGCCATGCACAACACTACCCGATTGCTGTCACGCCATGAGGAGACCCTGCGTTCGCGCCGGGTACTGGTGGTCGATGGCGATGACAGCGCACTGGGGCGGCTGGAATGCGCCGGGCTGGTGGTGCATTCCGATCTGGCAACGGTCACCGCCGACCAGTGTGCCCCATGGCCGGAAGTGTCCGCGGATACGGATCTGGTGGTGGTAATCCTCCCGCGTTCGCGCGAACGCCTGCGCCTGCTCCTTGCAGCGGTGGCCGCTCAGTTGTCCGCCCCCGTGGAATGCTGGCTTGTGGGCCCCGGCAAGGGCGGTATCCGCGGGGCACTGCCCGATTTTCGTGCCCGGGTGGCGGATGCGGGGCAACTCGACAGTGCCCGCCACTGCAAGCTCTATTCGGGCAGTCTGCCGCCGGGCGAGCCGTTCCGGCCGGAAGCCTTCATGGATGCATTCCAGTGGGACCGTTTCCGGATCCACAGCCTTCCCGGGGTCTTCAGTCATGCCCGGCTGGACCCCGGCACGGCGCTGCTACTCGAGGAGCTTCAGGCCCGCCCGGTCTCGGGCCGGGTGCTCGACCTGGGCTGCGGTGCCGGCGTGCTGTCCGCCTGGCTGGCGGAACAGGGCTGCCGGGTCACCGCAGTGGACAGCAGCGCCACGGCCACCTGGTCCACCGGATACACCCTCTCGGCGAACGGACTGGAGGCGACGGTGCGAACCGCCGACGGCCTGCGGGACGGGCCCGCGGGGCTGGACGCCATCTGCACCAATCCTCCCTTCCACCGGGGCATGGAACACGACCCCGGCGTGACCCGTGCCTGGATCGAACAGGCGCCGAAACATCTGCGTTCGGGCGGGGAACTGATCATGGTCGCCAATCAGGCCCTGCCCTATGGCGAGGTGCTGGCCCGGACCTTCAGCCGGCCGGAGGTGGTACGCGAGAACCGCTGGTTCCGGGTATGGAGAGCGAAATAGCGCCCCTTCGGGGCGCTGTGCTCGGCGGTCGGTAATCAGTGGTCGGACCACGGCAGCGGAAATGGGGGGTTACTCTGGCTTTTCCGGCGAACGCGTGATGCAAAAGGCAACTTTCTTCAGCTTCAGGCGCCGGGATCCGGGAAGGAATGCTTTCCTTCTGACCACCGACCACCGACCACCGACCACCGACCACCGACCACAGCGCCCCGAAGGGGCGCTTCTCATGCGCTGCGCAGCATTCCCTCTTCGCGCATCCATTTGATGCAGTCTTCCAGCATGACCTTAAGCGGTATGTCATTGTGAAAGTCCAGCTCCTCGACGGCGCGGTCGCCGACGGCGCGTACCCGTCCGGTGACCAGCGCCACCTTTTCCGGGGTCAGGTCCGGTTCGCGGTCGCTGAACAGGGAGAACAGCGGGTAGAGGTGTCCGGCGATCTTCAGCACCGGTGCGGGTACCGTGCGCTGCGGGGGCTTGCGCCCGAGCAGCCCGGCTATGGTCTGTGCCAGCTCCAGAAAGCTCGCTTCCACGCCGGCAAGGATATAGTTGTGCCCGGACCGGCCTTTCTCCAGGGCCGTGACATGGGCCCGGGCGACTTCATCCACATGGCAGAAGTTGCCGGCGCCGGGCGGCACGCCGGGCAGTCTGTTGCGGTCGATCAGCGAAATCATCTGTGACCAGTTATGGGTGTCGCCCGGGCCGATGATCCCGCAGGGATTGAGGACCACCGCGTCCAGTCCCTGTCCGGTTCCGCGGCGCACTTCCTCTTCCGCCAGGAACTTGGTGCGGTTGTAGCCGATCCAGTCGCGCTGGGCCCGGGAAGGCGTTTCTTCGGTGATCGGGCCGGGCTGAATGCCCCAGGCGGAAATGGACGAGGTATGGATGAAGCGACCGGCGCCCTTTTCCAGGGCAGCATCCACCATGGCGGCAGTGCCCAGAACATTGTCCCGGTATTGCTGCTGGCGATGGCGGCGCCACATGCTGGTATTGCCGGCCACATGAAAGACGGCGTCCGGGTGCTCCGGCATGGCCGCGCGCAGCCGGTCCGGGTCATCCAGTGGCGCCGCCGTCGGGGTGGCGCCCAGCGCAAGCAGTCTGGCCGGGTCGGTCTCGGGCCGGTGCACGGCGGTGACCTTCCAGCCCTGTTCAATCAGCCGCGCGATGATCCGGCCGCCGAGAAAGCCGGTCCCGCCGGTTACGAAGGCATGTGCTGTCATGG
>SLJS01000336.1 GCA_007135015.1 Alcanivorax sp.
AAGGTGCCAATGAGCCTTCTGCAACACCCTCCGAGGCGAGAAGGGACTCCAGCAAGGCTGTACAACCCCCTTGCCCCTTGTCCCTTGCCCCTTGCCCCTTGTCCCTGCGCCCCGAAGGGGCGCTAGTATTCCACCTGCACCGACCCCGGGCCGAATCGCTGGCGCAGGTCCTCCAGCAGGGCCTCGTCCGGGCTTACCTTCCATTCGTCGCCCAGCCACATCAGCCCCCGGCCCTGTGGGTGACGCAGTTGCAGGGCCACCGGACAGCGCCCTCCGCGATAGGGTGAAAGCATGTGGCGCAGGGTATCGGGCAGTTCCCCGGCAAGTTCCAGTTCCAGCATCAGCCGCCGTGCCCAAGTCTCCCGGGCCTGGCGGATATCCATGATTTCACTGGCCACGATGCTCAACCCGCCGGTGTAATCGTCGTTGCGCACCGAACCGGTCACCACCAGCAGGGCATCCTTCTGCAACAACTCCTGATACCGGGAAAAGACCTCGCCAAAGACCGACACTTCCACCCGGCCGGTCTTGTCGTCCAGGGTGAGAAAGGCCATGCGCTCGCCGTTGCGCTTGCTGCGCGCCAGGCGCATGAACACCACCAGTCCCGCCACCCGGGCGTTCTCCCCGCGGCCGGTGGGCCGCAGCACATTGAGCCGGGCGCTGACGAAGTGACCGATCTCGGATTCATACTGATCAATGGGATGGCCGGTGAGAAAGAGGCCGATGGTCTCCTTCTCCGCCTGCAGGCGGGCGTCATCGCTCCAGGGCCGCGCCCGGGACCACTCCACCGGTGTATCCGCCTGTTCGGTATCGCCCGCGCCGAACAGGTCATCGATCCCCGCGGCCTGATTGCGCGCATCCTGTTCCGCCGCCTGCATGGCGCTGGCCAGGCTGGCCATGAGCACACTGCGGTCATGGAAGTCGCCCCCCGGGCCCAGGTGATCAAGCGCCCCGGCGCGCACCAGGGACTCCAGGGCCCGCCGGTTGACCCGTTTCAGATCCACCCGCCGGCAGAAATCGAACAGGTCCCGGTAGGGGCCGCCCTGGTCCCGGCTGCTGACAATGGATTCGATGGGCCCTTCCCCGAGGCCCTTGATCGCGCCCAGGCCATAGACGATGTCGCCGTCCGGATTCACCGTGAAACGCCAGCCGCAGCTGTTCACGTCCGGCGGCAGCACCCGCAGGCCCATGTCCTTGCACTCATCGATGAAGGTAACCACCTTGTCGGTGTTGTGCATCTCCGCGGAGATCACCGCGGCCATGAACTCGGCCGGATAGTGCTTCTTCAACCAGGCGGTCTGGTACGCCACCAGTGCATAGGCGGCGGAGTGGGACTTGTTGAAGCCGTAGCCGGCGAACTTTTCCACCAGATCGAAGATGCGGATCGCCAGATCCCCGTCGATGCCCTTCTCCCGGGCCCCCTGCTCGAAGATCTCGCGCTGCCGGGCCATTTCCTCGGCCTTTTTCTTGCCCATGGCCCGGCGCAGCAGGTCCGCGCCGCCCAGCGTGTAGCCGGCCAGCTCCCGGGCAATCTGCATCACCTGTTCCTGATACAGGATCACCCCGTAGGTGGGCTCGAGAATGGGCTTGAGCAGGTCGTGCTGGTACTTGGGGTCGGGATAGGCCACCGGTTCGCGGCCGTGCTTGCGGTTAATGAAGTTGTCCACCATGCCCGACTCCAGCGGGCCGGGCCGGTAGAGGGCCACCAGGGCGATGATTTCCTCGAAGTTCTCGGGCCGGAGCTTCTTGATCAGCTCCTTCATCCCCTGGGATTCCAGTTGGAAGACCGCCGTGGTCCAGCCACGCTGGAGCATCGCGAAGGTCTCGTTATCGCGCAGCGGAATGTCGTCCGCGGTGATCGGCTCCAGGCCTTCCCGGCCGCGGCGTTCATTGGCCGCGCGCAGCGCCCAGTCGATGATGGTCAGGGTCTTGAGGCCGAGAAAGTCGAATTTCACCAGCCCGGCGGCTTCCACATCGTCCTTGTCGTACTGGGTGACCAGGTTCTCGCCGGTCTCGTCGCAATGCAGGGGAGCGAAATCCGTCAGACGCCCCGGGGCGATCACCACGCCGCCGGCGTGCTTGCCCACGTTGCGGGTCAGGCCCTCCAGCCGCAGGGCCATCTCCCAGATCTCGCGCACCGCCTCCTGATCCCCGTGGGGCTCACCATGGAGAAATTCGCGCAGGTTCTCCTCCTGCTCCAGCGCCTTCTCCAGCGTCATCCCGGGGGTACCCGGAATCATCTTGGAAAGCTTGTCGGCCATGCCGTAGGGCTTGCCCTGGACACGGGCCACGTCACGCACCACCGCCTTGGCGGCCATGGTGCCGAAGGTGACGATCTGGCCCACCGCCTCGCGACCATACTTTTCGGCCACATAGGTGATGACCCGGTCGCGCTGCTCCATGCAGAAGTCCACGTCGAAATCGGGCATGGATACCCGTTCCGGATTCAGGAACCGCTCGAACAGCAGATCGTAGCGGATGGGGTCCAGGTCGGTGATCTTCAGTGCCCAGGCCACCACCGAGCCGGCGCCGGAACCCCGCCCCGGTCCCACCGGAATGCCCTGTTCCTTGGCCCAGCGTATGAAGTCGGAGACGATCAGGAAGTAGCCGGGAAACCCCATGCTGTTGATGATGCCCAGCTCATAGTCCAGGCGCTCGAAATACGCCCGGCGCTGCTCCGCGTGGTCCGCCGCCTGCGGATCCAGGGCGGTCTCCAGTCTCGCTTCCAGCCCGCGCAAGGATTCCTCGCGCAGGAACTCCTCCTCGGTACGCCCTCCGGGGATGGGAAATTCGGGCAGATGGTTCTCGCCCAGGGTGATCTCCAGGTTGCAGCGCCGGGCGATCTCGACGCTGTTTTCAAGCGCCTCGGGCAGATCGCTGAACAGCTCGGCCATTTCCTCCGGAGACTTGAGATACTGCTGATCGCTGTAACGCCGCGGCCTGCGGGGATCCTCGATGGTGGAGCCTTCGTTGATGCAGACCCGCGCCTCGTGTGCCTCGAAGTCACCGGAATCGAGAAACCGCACGTCATTGGTGGCCACCACCGGAATCCGCAGGGCATCGGCCAGTTCCACGGTGGCGTGCAGGCAGTCTTCGTCACCGGGCCGGGCGGTTCGCTGCACCTCCAGGTAGAAACGGTCCCCGGCCAGTTCCCGGAACCACTCGGCCCGCTCCCGGGCGATTTGCTCCTTGCCCGCCAGCAGCAGCCGACCGACCTCGCCCTGACCCGCGCCGGAAAGCAGGATCAGCCCCTGGTGGAGCTCACGCAGCCATTCCCGGCGCACCAGGGCGCGGCCACGCTGCTGGTTCTCCTGCCAGGCGCGGGAGAGCAGCAGCCGGAGGTTCCGGTAGCCGGTGTCATCACGAATCAGCACACAGAGCCGCGAGGGCTCCTCCTCGTCCGGGCCTTCCAGCCACAGGTCCGCGCCGGCCAGGGGCTTGAGCCCGGCGTCCAGTGCCGCCTGGTAATACTTGATCAGGCCGAAGAGGTTGGAGTCATCGGTAAGCGCCACCGCCGGCATGCCCAGCCCGGCGGTCCGCTTCACCAGCGCGCCCGGAGAGACCACGCTGTCGACCAGCGAATAATCACTGTGGACGCGAAGATGAATGAAGCCCGGCTCGCTCACAAGTCGCCCCGTTCCGTTTGCTCTGCCAGTGCCGCCACCGGCGCGAAGGAGCGCCGGTGTTCCGGTACCAGCCCGTGTTCAGCCAGCGCCGCCAGATGGTCCCGGGTAGGATACCCCTTGTGCCGGTCGAAGCCATAGCCGGGATAGCGCGCGTGCAATTCGGCCATCTCCCGGTCCCGGGCCACCTTGGCAAGGATGGACGCGGCGCTTATGGCGGGCACCAGCGCATCGCCCCGAACCACCGCCTCCGCCGGCAGCGACAGCCGCGGCAGACGGTTGCCGTCCACCAGCACCGCATCCGCCCACTGCGCCACCCCGTCCACCGCGCGCTGCATGGCCACCATGGTTGCCTGCAGGATGTTCAGCCGGTCAATCTCGGCGGGTTCCGCCCGACCCAGGCTCCAGGCCAGGCATCGCTCGCGGATCTCGCCGGCCAGCGCCTCGCGCCGGGCCGGCGACAGTTTCTTGCTGTCGGCCAGGCCGGGAACCGGCCGCCGCGGATCCAGCACCACCGCAGCGGTCACCACCGCCCCGACCAGCGGCCCCCGACCGGCTTCGTCCACGCCGGCCAGGCGCATGCCCGCATGCCAGCTCAGTGAAGCCGGTCGCCAGGTACGCTCCTTGCCATATTCGCTGAATGGAAAGTCCGTCATGATTGTTGTATTTCCGACTCTTCCAGCAGCCGCGCAATGGCCGCCGCCGCGCTGCGGCTGGCGTCGCGGCGCAGATCCTTGTGAGCGGCCATGAACCGCTCGCGCAGCACCGCCACGGTGTCGGGATGGTCGAGCCAGTGGCCCAGAGCCCCGGCCACCGCATCCGGGGTCAGGTCATTCTGCAGAAACTCGGGCACCACTTCCTCGCCTGCCAGCAGATTGGGCATGGACACCCAGGGTACCCGAACCATGCGGCTGGCAATGGCCCAGGTCACCGGCCCCACCCGGTAGCCCACCACCATGGGTTTCTTCAGCAACATGGCTTCCAGTGCCGCGGTACCCGAAGAGAGCAACACCAGATCGGCGGCCGCCATCACCTCGTGACTGCGAGCGGTAATCACCTCCACGGATTCCGGGCCGGAGTCGTCAAGCCGGGCTGTGATCTGCGCCGCACGATGCTCGTCCACGGCGGCGACGAGAATGCGAAGGTCCGGATGGGAGCGACGCAGCAGGCGGGCGGCTTCCAGAAAATCGTCCAGGACCTGGGCCACCTCGCCCTTGCGGCTTCCGGGCAGCACCGCCAGCACCGGGGCGTCGCCGGACAGGCCCAGCTGCTCCCGCGCCGCCGCCACATCCACTTCAAGCGGAATGCGGTCGGCCATGGGATGGCCCACGCATTCGACCGGCACGCCGTGGCGTTCATAGAAGCCGGCCTCGAAGGGAAACAGGGGCAGAATCAGGTCCACGGCGGCACGAATGCCCCGGACCCGGCCCTGGCGCCAGGCCCAGACCGTGGGGCTGACATAATGAACCGTGCGCAACCCCCCGCGCCGCAGCCGCCGGGCCACGGGGAGATTGAAATCCGGCGCGTCGATGGTGATGACCACATCCGGCTGTTCGACGAGCAGGAAACGAACCAGACGGCGTCGAAGGCGAAACAGCTCCGGGATGCGCGGTAACACTTCGGTGATGCCCATCAGGGACAGACGTTCGATGGGAAACAGGCTCTCCATGCCCCGCTCGCGCATGCGCGGGCCGGCAATACCCACAAAACGGGCACCGGGATAACGCTCCGACAGGGCCTCCATCAGCGCCGCGCCCAGATTGTCCCCGGAGACCTCTCCGGCAACCAGGGCGAACAGGGGCCGGGCGTTCATCTAGCGGGTGATGCCCCGCTGCGAGCCGCGCAGACTCTCCACGAAGCGGCCGAGTTCCGGGCAGTCGTCCACCTGGGGGTCCAGCACCTCGATGGCCTGCTGCAGCGTCAGGCCCTGTCGATACACCGTCCGGTAGGCGCGGCGCAGCACCTGGATGGTTTCCTTGCTCCAGCCGCGGCGCTGCATGCCCCGGTAGTTCATGCCGTGGGCGCCGGCAGGATTGCCCGCCACCATCAAATAGGCCGGCACGTCCTTGAGCACCAGGGTACAGCCGGCGGTCATGGCGTAGGAGCCGATCTGGCAGAACTGGTGGATCCCGGTCATGCCCCCGAAAATCACCCCGTCACCGATATGAACGTGGCCGGCAAGCCCGGTGGTGTTGGCAAAGGTGTTGCCGTTTCCGATGATGCAGTCGTGGGCGATATGCACGCCCACCATCAGCAGGTTGTCGTCACCGATGCGCGTCAGGGCGCTGCCGCCGGGGGTGCCGCGGTGAATGGTGACATGCTCGCGGATGATGTTGTTGTCACCGACTTCCAGGGCCGTGGGCTCACCCTTGTAGTTGCTGGCCTGACAGGCCTCGCCGACGGAAGCGAACTGGAAGATCCGGTTGTTGCGCCCGATGGTGCTGGGCCCCTGCAGTACCACGTGAGGCCCGATCACGGTTCCCGCGCCGATCTTCACGTCGGGGCCGATGATGGTCCAGGGCCCCACCTGGACATCCGCTGCCAGTTCGGCGGCCGGATCAATGATTGCACTGGGATGTATCATTCGCCTTGCTGCCTCGGACTGTCCGATGAAACGCAGACGTCTGGTCTGCCCGATCCTGCCCCGGATTGTACCCGCCGCGCCAGCCGCCGTTACAGGCGACTTGGCGGGCTAGAGTTTCTGTTCGGCGACCAGCAGCTCGGAGCTGGCCACCAGGGTATCTCCCACCCTTGCCTGGCAGGAAAACTTGAGAATGTTACGCTTCTGGGTGAGCAGCTCGGAACGCAGGTCCAGCCGGTCTCCGGGCACCACCTGGCGCTTGAAACGGGTCTTTTCGTTGCCGCACAGCAGGTACATATAGCCATCCTCGGCGTAGCGCTGCTCGGTGACAAAGCCCAGCACGCCGGAAATCTGTGCCATGGCCTCAATGATCAGCACACCGGGCAGAATCGGTTCACCCGGAAAATGGCCATTGAAGAAGGGCTCGTTGATGGAAACGTTCTTGTAGCCTTCCACCCAGTTTCCCGCTTCGATGGCGGTGACGCGATCGACCAGGGAAAACGGATAACGGTGCGGAAGAAGTCGCTGGATTTCCTTGATATCAAGCATGCAGCAGTTCCCTGAACAGTAATGCGGGCCGGCACTCAGTCAGCGCCTGACTCCAGTTTTCTGACACGCCGGAATAGTTCCCCCAGCTTTCGATAACGGGCCACGTTGCGCTGGTACAGGCGGCGCTCCTGCGCCGGCAGCGCCGATCCGTAGGCGCCCGGCTCATGGATGGAAGCACTGATCATGCCCATCCCCAGCACCTGCACGTCATCGCAGATCTCGATATGGCTGTTTACTCCGGCCATTCCGGCAAACATGCAACGCCGACCAATCCGGGCACTGCCCGCTATACCCACTTTTGCCGCAATGGCGGTATGGGCACCGATAAAAACGTTGTGCCCGACATGCACCTGGTTATCGAGAATGACGCCATCCTCGATCACGGTGTCCTCGAGCGCTCCGCGATCAATGGTGCAGCCGGCTCCGATCTCCACATCCGCGCCGATGCGCAGCCCTCCCGCCTGGGCGACCTTGAGCCAGCCATCCCTTGTGGGGGCATAACCGAACCCGTCGCTGCCCAGCACGGAGGCGGCGTGAATGATAGTGCGGGGGCCCAGTGCAACGCCATGATAAATTGTGACATTTGGATGCAGCGTTACCCCCTCGCCGAGCCGCGAGCCCGCCCCCACGACCGAACCGGCCATCACCACCACCGAATCACCCAGCTCCACGCCCGCTTCAATCACCGCCGCCGGGCCCACACTGACGCTGTCGGGAACGGAAACCGAGGGATCCACTACCGCCGCCGGATGCACTCCGGGCGCGGGCGTGGGTGCGGGATCGAAATAATGGCTGATGCGCGCGAAGGCGGCGTAGGGGTCTTCCACCTCCAGGGCCGGAACCGGACATTCCTCCACGTCGTCGCGACGGCACAGCACCGCCGCCGCCCCACACCCGGCCAGGCGGTCGCGCAGAGCCGAATTGGCGAGAAAACTCAGCTGGTCCGGCCCCGCGGAACTCAACGACGCGATCCCGCGAACGGGCACATCGCCGGGACCGTGCAGGATCGCACCCAGCTCCGAAGCAATGTCAGCGAGGGTGCGGCCCAAATCGTTTACTCCGACTCGTTGATGCGCTGGATCACCTCGTCGGTGATATCCAGCTTACGGTCCGGATGGGTATACATCATCGCCTGGGCATTGATCACCATGTCCAGGTCCTTCTCCTGGGCGATCTTCTCGATGGCGTCGACAAGCTTGGGCTCGATGGCCTGGAGAATCTGCTGTTGCTGCTGCTGGGCCTGGCGTTGAAGATTCTGCTGCAGTCCCTGCATCTGCTGCATCTTGGCCTGCCCCTCGGCCTGGAGCTGCTGGCGCTGCTGCTGGGACATGGTCATGCCCTCGGTCTGCATGCGCTGCTCGATCTGCTGGAGCTCCTGCTGCAACTGCTGCAGCCGGCCGCTTTGCTGCTCAAGCTCGGCCTCCAGCTCCCGTTCCTTTTCCTTGAATTCGTCGACTTCCGTAATGGCCTGCATGGGATCGACCACCCCGATCTTTCCCTGGGCCGCGGAAAGCCCGGGAAGCAGCAACAACGCAAGGATTGCCGTGATAGCAACATGGAATCTTTTCATCATCATCATCATTTTCTCCTAGAAAACCTGTCCAAGGGAGAACTGGAATGTTTCCGTATTATCCCCGGGTTCATCGTTGATCGGTTGCGCGAAGTTGAAGCTGAGCGGACCGATGGCGGTCAGCCAGGTCATGCCGATACCGTAGGCGTAGCGTATCTCATTGGCATCAAAATCAAAATCACGCTCCGGCTCGGTGGCCAGGGTGGTCTGGAACACCTGCCCGCCGTCCAGGAACATGAAGGTCCGGATGCTGCGGCTGTCCGGAGCAAACGGCGTGGGGAAGATCAGTTCCATGCTGCCCTCGGTGAGCAGATTTCCGCCGATGGGGTCCTGATCCCGGAACGACTCGTTCTGGTTGATCACGCTGGGCGAGCGCGGACCCAGGCTGCGCGAGCGATAGCCCCGCACGGAGCCGATGCCGCCGGCGAAGAAGTTCTCGAAGAAGGGCAGCACCCTGTTGTCGCCATAGCCGTCTCCGAAGCCGACATCGGCCCGAGTGCGCAGCGTCCAGCGCCGGGTGATGGGGAAATAGCGTTCGCCTTCCCAGTAGGCACGCCAGTACTGGGCATCACTGCCGGGTACCGCCACCTCCACGCCAAGCTCCTGGGAGGTCCCGCGGGTGGCCATGACTGCCCGGTTGAGCGTGCTGCGCCGCCAGGAGGCGTTGACCTTGTACAGATCGAATACCGCGCCCCCTCCACCGACAATCTCTGAAGTATCGGTATCGGCCGCATCCGCGAGAAACAGGGCGATATCCTGGGCAATGAAGTTCCCGCCAGTGATGTCCAGCCGGTCGAAGCCGAGACCAAAGTTCAGCCGGGCATTCTCGGAGATCGGATAGCCGAAGTTCATCGAGGCCCCGTACTGGTTGGCCGCGTAGTTCGACACCCTGGCCCGGTCGAAGTCGACTTCCGAGTAGTTCAGGCTGAACCCCCGGCTTACGCCGTCAAGCGTGTAATAGGGGTTGAAGTAGGAGAACCGGTAACTTTCCCGGATCTCGCTACGGTTCAGCGAGAACGAAACCCGGTTGCCCGTTCCCATCCAGTTGCGCTGGCTTACATTGGCGCCGAATATGGCCCCGCTGGCATCGGAATAGCCGATATTGGCGCCGATGGAGCCGGAAGGCTGCTCCTCGACCTGAAAGTCCACATCCACCCTGTCCTGCTCGCCGGGCACCCGGGGAGTTTCCACCTCGGCAACGGAGAAGAACCCGAGTCTCATCAGCCGCTGGCGCGACAGTTCGATCAGTGCATTGTTGGCCGGAGCCCCCTCGAACTGGCGCATTTCCCGGCGCAATACTTCATCCCGGGTGCTCACGTTCCCCCGGAAATTGATCCGCCGGACATAGGTCTTGCGGCCCGGATCGATGTGGAAGATCACATCCACGGTCTCCGCTTCATCATCGGTTTCGGGAAAGTCGCTGATCTGGGCGAACAGGTAGCCCTCGTTGCCGAGCCGGCGTGAAAGCAGCTCCTTGGTCTGGGTAACCGAACGCTGGGAGAACACCTCACCTTCCTTCAAGATCAACAGCGGCCTGAGCTGCTCCTCGTCGACCACCAGATCCCCTTCCAGGCGCACATCCCCCACGCGGAATCGCTTGCCCTCGTCCACGTTGACGGTGATATAGACCTCGCGGCGATCCGGCGTTACCGCCACCTGGGTGGATTCCACGGAAAAGTTGATATAGCCGCGATCAAGATAGTGCGAGCGCATACGCTCCAGATCCCCGGAGAGACGCTCGCGCGTGTACTTGTCGCGGCCGCGCATGGCCGACCAGAGCGTGCGCCGGCTCAGCTCGAAATTGCCCAGCAGTTCGCTGTCGTCGAAGTCCCGGTTTCCGACGATATTGATATCCCGGATACGGGCGGACTGGCCTTCCTCGATCTCGATATTCAGAGCCACCCGGTTGCGGGGAAGTGCGACCACCTCGGTATCGATCCGCGCGCCGTAACGGCCCTGAGCGACATACTGGCGCTCGAGCTCCCCGGCCAGCATCTCCAGGGTTCCGCGCTGGAAGACCTCCCCCTCGGCCAGGCCCGCTTCCTCCAGCCCCTGGCGCAACGGCTCGTCCTGGATCGAGCGGTTCCCGGAGAACTCGATCCGCGCAATGGAGGGCCGCTCCGATACCCGGACCACCAGGATATTGCCGTCCCGGCCGAGCTGCACATCCTCGAAGTCGCCGGTTTCATACAGCCTGCGGGTCGCGCGCGCCACATCGTCACGGTCAACCTCGTCACCGGGGCTGATGGTCAGCACGGCATAGACGCGGTCGACGGGCAATCGCTGCAGCCCTTCGACACGAATGTCCTCGACCACGAAAGGCAGCCGCTCCGCCGCCGCTGTTCCCGAAAGCAATAGCAGTCCTGCAAGCAGCCATCTTTTCCAGCTGAACAAGAAACCCCCCTTATATCATCTGGCGCATGACATCGTTATAGATGGCCAGCGCCATCAGGGAAAAGACCATCACAATGCCCACGGACTGGGACATGGCGATAAAGCGTTCGGAAAGGGGCTTGCCACGCACCATTTCCGCGAAACCGAATACGATCCAGCCACCATCGAGCACGGGAATCGGCAGCAGGTTGATCACGCCCAGACTCACACTGAAAAACGCAATAAACGTCAGAAAGGAAACCACCCCGATGGAAGCCGTCTCACCAGCGACCTGGGCGATGGTGATGGGCCCACCCAGGTTCTGCCAGGACAGGTTTCCGGTAATCATCTTGCCGATGGAGGCAAAGATCATGGTGGTCAGATCCCACATACGCGAAGCCGCCTGCGGCACAGCCTCCAGTGCGCCGTAACGGATCTCGCGGATGCCCGCCACCATTACGCCGGCCTGTCCGCGAGTCTCGCCCTGAACCTCCACCGCCTCCGGGGTCATCGCCACCGTCAGCCGCTCGCCGTCACGCTCGATTTCCATCTCCATGGACTCGCCGGGATGAGCCCGCACCTGTTCCACCCATTCCACCCAGGTCTCCAGCGGCTCGCCGTTGACACTGAGCACCCGGTCGCCGGCCCGGATCCCGGCCCGGTCCGCCGCGCCACCTTCCATGACTTCCCCGGCCACCGGCAGAACCGCCCTGGGCCGGATCCCCAGCGCCGCCAGCGCGTCCTGGTCGGGATCGGTGGACCAGGCGCCGATGGCAAGCGAGACGCTGCGCTCGCCCCCCTGCTCGTCACGCACACGCAGCGCCACCTGACGATCCTCACCGGCGTAACGCACCAGCCCCATGCCCAGTTCACGCCAGGTACGGGTCTCGCGCCCTTCCAGGGCAAGGACTTCGTCGCCCGGCGCCAGTCCGGCCTGTGCCGCCGGAGAGCCTTCCTGGACCTGTCCGACCACCGGCGCCATGCCGCTTTCACCGCCGACGGCCAGCGCCCAGTAGATGGCCATGGCCAGCAGCAGGTTCGCCGCCGGACCTGCCGCATAGGTAATGATGCGCTGCCAGGGGGGCTTGCCCGAGAATTCCTGATCTTCCTCGTGCGGGGCCACTTCGCAGTCACGCCGGTCCAGCGGCTTTACGTAGCCGCCCAGGGGAATGGCGCTGATGACGAAATCGGTTCCGCCGCGACTGCGCCACTGCAGGATCCGGGGACCGAATCCGATGGAAAAGGTCAGTACCCGCACACCGAACCAGCGCATGGTGATGTAATGGCCGTATTCGTGAATGGCCACGATCACGATAATGGTGACCACAAAGGCCAGCAGCATCATCAGCATGACCCGGCCCTCCTGCCCAGCGCCGCGCGCAGGTATTCGCGGGCGGCGGCATCCACGGCGAGCACTTCATCCACCGTGGAGCACTCCGGCGCCGGCACGTTTTCCAGCGCCTCGCCGACCAGTTCCGCAATGCCGGTAAAACCGCAGCGGCGCTGGAGAAAGGCCTCGACGGCCTCTTCGTTGGCCGCGTTGAGCACGGCCGTGGTGGTTCCACCGGCCTCCATGGCCTGGCGGGCCAGATCAAGGCAGGGGAAGCGCTTCAGATCCGGCGCCTCGAAATCCAGTGAGCCCAGACGGGTAAAGTCCAGCGTCTCCGCCCCCGAGTGGATGCGCTCTGGCCAGGCCAGACCACAGGCAATGGGGCCCTTCATGTCCGGGGTTCCCAGCTGTGCAATCACCGATGCATCCTCGTACTCCACCATTGAATGCACCACGCTCTGCGGATGCACCACCACGCTGACCCGCGCCGGCGGCACGCCGAACAGCCAGCAGGCCTCGATCAGTTCGAGCCCCTTGTTCATCAGCGTGGCCGAATCCACGGAAATCTTGCGCCCCATGTCCCAGTTGGGATGACGCACCGCCTGCTCCGGCGTCACCTGCTCCAGCTGGTGCGCATCCAGGGTGCGGAAAGGCCCGCCGGAAGCGGTCAGCACCAGCGTTCGCACTCCCGCCAGACGATCCGCTCCCTGCGGAAGACACTGGAAAATGGCGCTGTGTTCGGAATCCACCGGAATCAACTCGGCGCCGTGGTGCCGGACCGCATCCATGAAGAGCCTGCCGGTGACCACCAGCGCTTCCTTGTTGGCCAGCAGCACCCGCCGACCGGCCCGTACCGCGGCGAGCGTGGGTCCCAGCCCGGCTGCGCCCACGATTCCGGCGATACTGATTCGCGCCTCGGCGGCCACTGCGGCAATCGCCTCGGCGCCCTCGAGCACTTCGGTTTCAGACCCGGCCTCGCGCAGATGGTTCCTCAGCGACGCCGCCGCCCGGGCATCCTCCAGCACCGCATAGCGGGGCCGGTGCGCCAGGCACTGTGCGGCCAGCGTCTGCCAGCTGCTGCGTGCGACCAGCGCCAGCACCCGGAAACGTTCCGGGTGCTGGGCCAGCACTTCCAGACTCTGTGTTCCGATGCTTCCGGTCGAGCCCAGTACGGTTACGGTTGCCGTCACTACAGCCCTCCAGGCAGGCCTGCCCAGCTCATCAGCATCACCGCCACCGGCAACGCCGCGGTGATGCTGTCAATTCGATCCAGCATGCCGCCGTGACCGGGCAGCATGGTACCACTGTCCTTCACGCCGCAGCGTCGCTTGACCAGACTCTCGAACAGGTCGCCGAGCACCGAGGCCAGCACCGTCACCAGCGCCACGGCCAGCAGCAGCGGGCGGTCCTGCGCGGCCACGGGACCATACCATGCCACCAGGGCAACTACTGTCAGCGCCAGTAACAGACCACCAGCCAGCCCCTCCAGTGTCTTGCCGGGACTCACGGCGGGCGCCAGGCGGTGACGACCCAGCGCGCGGCCGGCGAAATAGGCGCCGGTATCGGCCGCCCAGACCCAGCAGAGGACGAACAGCAGGGCCCAGGGACCCGGCAGACCCGCCGCCCCGGTGGACTGCACATGAACCACAGCCGCCCAGGAAGGCACCAGCAGCAGCCATCCGGTCAGCGCCAGCCAGGGCTGCCGGAACCAGCCGCCGACGCCGCCGGGATACAGCACCACCGCCGCCAGCGCCGCCAGCCACCACAGCGGCAGCAGAGTCAGCAGCCAGGCGGGCTGCCACCATTCCGCCAGCGCCATCAGCGCGGCCACGGAAGCCACCCAGAGCACGCGGGCGGCAACGGCGCCGCGCTGTGTCATGCCGGACCATTCCCAGGCGGCGGCCAGGAAGAACAGCGCGGCGATCAGGGCGAAGGGCAGCCGGGACAGCCCGAATACGGCCCCCAGCACGACGGGCAGCAATACCAGGGCGGTGATCACGCGGGTTTTCAGCATTGCGGCTCCTTTTCCGGGCCAATCTGGTCCCCGGAACGCCCGAAGCGGCGCTGACGGCCAGCATAATGCTCCAGCGCAAGCTTCAGTTCCGCGTCCCCGAAATCCGGCCAGAGCACCGGGGTGAAATAGAGCTCCGTGTAGGCGAGCTCCCAGAGGATGAAGTTGCTGATTCGCTGTTCGCCTCCGGTGCGGATCAGCAGATCCGGCGGGGGCAGATCCCCCAGGCTGAGCTGCTCGCCCAGCGCCTGCTCATCAATCGTCGACGGGTCACGTTCGCCCGCGGCAACCTGGCGGGCAAGCTCCGCGGCCGCCCGGGCGAGGTCCCACCGGCCTCCGTAGCTGGCCGCCACCACCAGGGTCATGTGCTCATTGTCCGCGGTGCGCGCTTCGGCATCGGCCATGCCCCGGCGCAGCGTGGTACCGAAAGCGTCGCGATCACCCACGAAACGCAGCCGTACGCCCCTGTCGTTGAGTTCATCGACGCGACGCTCCAGCGCTTCCACGAACAGCCCCATCAGGTGCTCCACCTCTTCCGGCGGGCGGCGCCAGTTCTCGGAACTGAAGGCAAAAAGGGTGACCACCGGAATGCCGCGCTCGCCACAGCCGCGAATCACCGCCTGGACAGCCTCCTCGCCGGCGCGATGACCTTCCGAGCCGGGCAGACCACGCTGACGGGCCCAGCGATTGTTGCCATCCATGATGACCGCCACATGGCGCGGAAGCCCCGGCTGGCAGCTGTCGACATCCGGGGCGTGAGATCTGTGCATCGATTGCATCCGGAATAAAAAAACGGGCCTTCAGCCCCGCCGCCAGACCGGAACGCAACAATCATGACAATCATGCATTCACTCGGCCGCGCCGGACTGCCTGCCCGATCTGTACACCCGTGCCGGGCAATCCCGCGATGCCCGGCAATGTCTGGTCAGGGGGTCGGTCGCACCGCTGTGCCGACCGATCCTACACCTTCATCAAGTCCTCTTCCTTCTCGGCGAGCAGCTGATCCACCTGGGCGACCATACGGTCGGTAACCTTCTGGATCTGCTCTTCGGCCGAGCGCTCCTCGTCCTCGGAAATCTCCTTCTCCTTGAGCAGTTCCTTTACATCACTGTTGGCGTCCCGGCGGATGTTGCGAATCGCCACCCTGGCGTTCTCCGCTTCCTGGCGCACCACCTTGACCAGGTCGCGCCGGGTCTCCTCGGTCAGCGCCGGCAGCGGCAGCCGGATCACGGTTCCGGCGGTGGACGGGTTGAGCCCCAGGTCGGACTTGAGCACCGCCTTCTCGATTTCCGGGACCAGTTGCTTGTCGAACGGGCTGACCACCAGGGTGCGGCCTTCCTCGACGGAGACATTCGCAAGCTGGCGAAGCGGAGTCGGAGCACCGTAGTACTCCACGTTGATGCCATCGAGCAGGCTCGGGTGAGCCCGGCCGGTACGTACCTTGCGCAGCGCCGTGTCCGCGGACTCCACGCTCTTTTTCATCCGGTCTTCGGCGTCTTTCAGAATCTCGTCGATCACCGCTGTATCCTCGTTCCGCTGCATCCAGTGCCGTCGACACGCGGCATTATTCCACCAGAGTGCCTTCCTGACCACCCAGCATCAGGTTCAGCAGGGTTCCCTGGCTGCTCATGTCGAATACCCGAAGAGGCATATTGTGGTCCCGGCACAGGCAGATGGCGGTCATGTCCATGACCCCGAGCTTGTCTGCCAGCACCTGGTCATAGGTCAGCCGTTCGTATTTCCTGGCGTCCGGATGGGTAAGCGGGTCCTTGTCGTAGACCCCGTCCACCCGGGTGGCCTTGAGTACCACATCCGCATTGATCTCGATCCCGCGCAGGCAGGCGGCGGAATCCGTGGTAAAGAAGGGATTGCCGGTACCGGCGCAGAAGATGATCACCTCGCCGTTCTTCAGGTACCGGGTGGCGTGGCGGTGGTCGTAGTGCTCCACGATCCCGCTGATGGGAATCGCCGACATCAGCCGGGTGCGGATATTGGAGCGCTCCAGGGCGTCGCGCAGGGCCAGGCCGTTCATCACGGTGGCGAGCATGCCCATGTGGTCACCGGCCACCCGGTCCAGTCCGGCGGTCTGCAGGGCGGCGCCGCGAAACAGGTTGCCACCGCCGATCACCAGTCCAACCTGCACGCCGATGCCCACCAGCTGGCCGATTTCCAGCGCCATCTTGTCGAGCACCGCCGGATCAATACCGAAGCGCTCCCGGCCGGCGAGCGCCTCACCACTGAGCTTGAGAAGGATCCGCTGATACCGCGGCGACCTTTCCTTTCCCTTTGTGGACATCTCCGCCTCTCGTTCGCCAGTGCCACTCATCGGTCATGCCCCGCCATTGCCGAATAAAGATTCGCCCGGGCCCCGCGCCCGCGGGCCTTGCCGGCCCCGGGCGGATGAAACCATGGCCACGCAGCGCACTCCCTCAGCTCTTGACCTGAGCCATCACCTCGGAAGCGAAATCCTGTTCTTCCTTCTCGATGCCCTCGCCCACTTCCATGCGCACAAAGGACTGCACGCTTGCGCCGGCGTCAGCGAGAAGCTTGCCCACCGTGATTTCCTGATCCTTCACGAAGGGCTGCTCCACAAGACTGATTTCCTTGAGGTACTTCTTGACCCGGCCCTCGAGCATCTTCTCGACGATCTCCTCGGGCTTGCCTTCCATGTCCGGCTGGGCACGGATAATGGACTTTTCCTTTTCCAGCACCTCGGCGGGCAGATCGTCCGGGTTCGCCACCATGGGCGCCATGGCCGCCACGTGCATGGCCACGTCCTTGCCCAACTGCGCGTCACCGCCGGACAGCGCCACCAGCACGCCGATCTTCTCGCCGTGGACATAGGCACCGATTGCGGTGTCCGCCTCCAGGCGCACCGCCCGCCGTACCTGAATGTTCTCACCGATCTTCTGCACCAGTTCCTGGCGGGCTTCCTCGACAGTCTTGCCGTCGGCCAGTTTCGTCTCCAGAAGCTTCGACGCGTCCGATTCGTTCTGCTCCAGGGCGGTCTGCGCCACCTTGTTCGCAAACGCCAGGAAATTCTCGTCGCGGGCGACAAAGTCGGTTTCGGAGTTGATCTCGACCATCACGGCGGAGCGACCATCGTCGCTGACCGCGGTGACCGCCGCACCATCGGCGGCCGTGCGGCCGGCCTTCTTGGCCGCCTTCGCCTGACCGGACTTGCGCAGGTTGTCGATCGCCTGCTCGATATCACCATCGGTTTCCACAAGGGCCTTCTTGCACTCCATCATGCCCAGGCCCGTACGTTCACGCAGTTCTTTTACCAAAGCCGCAGTTACAGCCATTTCCATCCTCTCTGCATTCTGTATCCGGGGAATCGCCGGCGAATTGCCGACCCCCGGCTGAATCAGGGCGGGACCACAGGGCCCCGCCCGCCCTCGCCGTCAGCCGGCCGCCGGTTCGTCCCCGGCGGCCTCGTCCACTTCCACGAAGTCATCCTTGCCGGCGCCCGGGGACTGGGCCTGCGCGTACTCGCGGCCCTCCACAATGGCATCCGCCACGGCACGCACATAAAGCTGCACCGCGCGAATGGCATCGTCATTGCCGGGAATCACATAATCGACATCGTCCGGATCACTGTTGGTGTCCACCACCGCGATCACCGGAATGCCCAGCTTGCGGGCTTCCTTGACGGCGATGTCCTCGTGATCCACGTCCACCACGAACAGCGCGTCGGGCAGACCGCCCATGTCCTTGATGCCACCGATGGAACGCTCGAGCTTGTCCATTTCCCGGCGACGATCCAGCGCCTCCTTCTTGGTGAGCTTGTCCAGGGTGCCCTCCTCGAGCTGTTGCTCGAGGTCACGGAAACGCTTGATGGACTGACGGATGGTCTTCCAGTTGGTCAGCATGCCGCCGAGCCATCTGTGGTCCACGTAGGGCATGCCACAGCGGGCGGCTTCCTCGCGAATGATCTTCTGGGCGGCACGCTTGGTGCCTACAAAGAGGATCTTGTTGTTGTTCGCCGCCAGCTTGTTCACGAACGCCAGCGCGTCGTTGAAAAGCGGCAGGGTGTTTTCCAGGTTGATGATATGAATCTTGTTCCGGGCCCCGTAGATGTAGGGTTTCATCTTGGGGTTCCAGAAACGCGTCTGATGGCCGAAGTGCACACCGGCCTTCAGCATGTCACGCATGGTTACGGAAGGCATTCTGTTCTCCTGAAAGGGTTGGGCCTCCATGTCCCCGCATGGCCCAATCCCGCACCGAAACCGGACTGCACCAGGGTGCAGGCTGGCGGCGAGCCAGCTTCCGGTTCCGGTGGGGGACACCCGGGACCACGTGTCGGAACATGTGTGTATTTTCCCTGGATCAGCGCAAACAGGTACAATGCGCAGCCTGTGGGCGCAGTCCGGGGGCGCGCGCTTTATACCACAACGGGCCCGCCACAACAATCTGGCGGAGACCCGGCCGGCGCCCTTCCCCGAGGTCCGATAGGCGGGCCAGCCCGTTGATTTGCCTGGAGTTTTGCTTTTCCATGTCGGTAATCCTGAAGACCCCGGAAGAGATCGAACAGATGCGCGTGGCCGGCCGGCTGGCCGCCGAGGTGCTGGAGATGATCGGCGAGCACGTCCAGCCCGGCGTGAGCACCGGCGAACTCGACCGGATCTGCCACGACCATATCGTCACCAACCAGCAGGCCATTCCCGCCTGTCTCGGCTACCACGGCTTCCCCCGCTCCATCTGTACATCCGTGAATCACGTGATCTGCCACGGCATCCCCACGGAAAAGAAGGTCCTGAAAAAGGGCGATATCATCAATATCGACGTAACCGTCATCAAGGACGGCTGGCACGGCGACACCAGCAAGATGTTCATCGTCGGCGACGAAGCCCCCGCGCCTGTCCAGCGGCTGATCGACGTGACCCGCGAGTGCATGCTCCGGGGCATCGAGCTGGTGCGCCCGGGCACGCAGCTTGGCGACATCGGCCACGCCATCCAGCAGCACGCCGAATCCCGCCACTTCTCGGTGGTGCGCGAATACTGCGGCCACGGCATCGGCAAGGGCTTTCACGAACCGCCTCAGGTGCTTCACCACGGCAAGCCCGGCACGGGACTTACCCTTGAGGAAGGCATGGTCTTTACCATCGAGCCCATGATCAATGCCGGCAAACCCCATACCCGCCAGCTGCCCGACGGCTGGACCGTGGTCACCCGGGACCGCCGGCTTTCCGCCCAGTGGGAACACACCATTGCGGTGACCCGCGACGGTCATGAAGTGCTCACCCGCAGGGAAGAAGAGAATGACCTGCCCTGAGCCGGGAACCTTGCCGGGCACCTGCTGCCCGCACCGGCAGCCTCGACGCGAACCCGGAGCACGATCATGAGCGAAACCGCGAACCCGGCGGAAGAAGAACTGCTGGAGCGGCTGCGCAAGGCCGATAACCCGGGCGTGGAGGCTCGCGAAATCCTCGCCGAGGGCCAGCGGCGCCTGGACGAGCGCTTCCCCGAAGCCCCCATCCGCGAACTGGTAGAGAGCCGCTCCGACCTGGTCGACCAGGTGCTGCGCGCTGCCTGGCAACTGACCGGGCTTGAGCAACAGGGGGGCCCGGCCCTGGTGGCGGTGGGCGGCTATGGCCGCGGAGAACTCCACCCCCAGTCCGACGTGGACCTGATGATCCTCTGTGGGGATACGCCCGACGGCGAGACCTGCTCCCGGATCGAGACCCTGATCGCCCTGCTCTGGGACACCGGGCTGGAGATCGGCCACAGCGTGCGCACTCTGGACGAGTGCGAACAGCTTGCCGCCCGGGACATCACCGTGGCTACCAACATCATGGAAGCGCGCACCCTGGCCGGCGAGACACAACTGCTGGACACACTCGCCGAACGCACCGGACCGGAAAGGCTCTGGCCGCCGGATCAGTTCTACGAGGCCAAGCGCGGCGAGCAGGTACTGCGCCACAGCAAGCACAACGACACCGAGTACAACCTGGAGCCGGACATCAAGAATGCCCCGGGAGGGCTGCGCGACGTACAGATGGTCGGCTGGGTCGCCAAGCGTCATTTCGGCGTCAACCGCCTCGGCCAGCTGATCAGCCACGGATTTCTCACCGACAACGAATATTCCATCCTGCAGAAGTGCCAGGACTTTCTCTGGCAGATCCGCTGGGCACTTCACATGGTTACCGGGCGCAACGAGAACCGGCTTCTTTTCGACTACCAGCGGGAGGTGGCAAGCCTGCTCGGCTTTCGCGACAGCGAATCCAACCTGGGCGTGGAAAAGTTCATGAAACTCTTCTATCGCGCCGATCTGGCTCTTTCCGTGCTCAATGAAGTGCTGCTGCAACTTTTCGACGAGGCCATTCTGCGCTCCGACGAAAAACAGAGCATCCGTCCGCTCAACCGCCGCTTCCAGGTCCACAACGACTACCTGGAGACCACCGGCGAGCACACCTTCATGGAACACCCCTCCGCGCTTCTGGAAATGTTCGTGGTGCTTTCCGAGAACCCGGAGCTCAAGGGCGTGCGGGCCAGCACCCTGCGCCAGGCCATTGAGCAGCGCAAGCTCATCGACGAGGATTTCCGCAACGACCCGGCCAACGCCGAGCTGTTCATGCAGCTGATCCGCTCACCCTACTCGCTTTTCACCCAGCTGCGACGCATGAAACGCTACGGCATCCTCGGCCAGTATCTGCCCGAATTCGGCCGCATTATCGGGATGATGCAGTACGATCTTTTCCACATCTATACGGTGGATGCCCACACCCTGCTGGTGGTCAAGAACATGCGGCGCATGCGCCGCGAGGAAACCAGGGAACAGTGGCCGCTGGCCTGCGACGTCTTCTATCAGCTGCCCAGACCGGAGCTGCTCTACATTGCCGGGCTCTACCACGATATCGCCAAGGGCCGCGGCGGAGACCACTCGCAGCTCGGTGCCGAGGACGCCATCGCCTTCTGCCGTCGTCACGGACTGAGCAACTGGGACACCAAACTGGTGGCCTGGCTGGTGCGCTCCCATCTGATCATGTCGGTGACCGCCCAGCGCAAGGACATCAGCGACCCGGCGGTGGTGCATGAGTTTGCCCGTGAAGTCGGCGATCTGGTGCATCTCGATTACCTCTATGTGCTCACCGTGGCCGACATCAACGCCACCAATCCTGCCCTGTGGAACTCCTGGCGGGCCTCGCTGCTGCGCCAGCTCTACAGCGAGACCAAGCGCGCGCTGCGCCGCGGCCTGAACAATCCGGTGAACAAGGAAGACTGGATCCAGGAAACCCGCGCCGAGGCACTGAGACTGCTTGAACGCAGTACCGTATCGCGCGAGCAGGTCGAAAAGCTCTGGTCGGGCATCGGCGACGAGTATTTCCTCCGGGAAAATGCCCGGGACATTGCCTGGCACACCGAGGCACTGCTCAACCGCGCCGACCCGGAGGAGCCGCTGGTGCTGATCCGCGAGTCCGCCACCGGGCCCTTCCAGGGCGGCAGCCAGGTCTTTGTCTACACGCCGGATGTGGAGAACCTGTTCGCGGCAACGGTCAACGCGCTCGACCAGCTCAACCTCACCATCATGGACGCACGGATCATCACCTCCGCCGACGGCTTCAGCCTGGATACCTACACGGTACTCGACGAGCACGGCACACCCATCGGTGACGACCGCTCGCGCATTCGCGCCATCGAAATCAGGCTGAGAAAGACCCTGCGCAACCCGGAAAACTTCCGGGACGTGATCCGCCGGCGCATGCCCCGGCGGAACAAGTACTTCGATGTTCCCACCGAAGTGATCATCAGCAACGACCTGGCCAACGACCGCACGGTGGTGGATATCAAGACCCTGGACCGGCCCGGACTGCTCGCTCGCATCGGACGCATCTTCATGGAGTTCAGGCTGCTGGTCCAGAACGCACGCATTGACACCCTGGGCGAAAAGGCCGAGGACGTGTTCTTCGTCACCGACCATCGGGGCGAGCCGATTTCCGACCCACAGCTTTGCCGGGAACTGCAGGAGCACCTGCGCCGGGAGCTGGATCAGAGCGAGGAAGAAACCATCGGCTGATACCGGCGCGGACCATGCGGCGGCACCTTCCACATCCTGATACAATCGGCGCGATCTGATTGCAGCTGTTTGGGAAGACACTGATGAGCGAATTCTTTGCCCTGGCACTGGGGTGTGGCACCCGAAACCGCAACGAGGAATGGCTGGAAACATGGTATCCGGCGCCGGTCCTTCATCCCGATGACGCCCTGCTCAACGCGGTGCGCGAACATCTGGACTACGAGGGCGGCAACGTGGTGCTGGAACTCAGCCACCGCCAGGTGGGCCAGCTCGCCCGGGACTGGCGCAAGGCCGACCACGAGGACCAGGCGGCCTGGGCGGTGGCCTTCCAAGAATCGAGAAGGCCCGTGGTGCTGACACTGCTGGAAGGCGATGCCGACCCGGTTTCCACGCCGGAGGCCTATCTCAAGCTGCAACTGATCTCGCACCGGCTGGTGCGGCCCCATGATACCAGGCTCCAGGGCATCTTCCCCCTGCTGCCCAACGTGGCCTGGACCAGTGAAGGCGCCGTGGATCTCGACGAACTTCCCGAGCGCCAGCTTCTCGCCCGTCTGGAAGGGCGGGTACTGGAAGTCAATTCAGTGGACAAGTTCCCGCGCATGACCGACTACGTGGTGCCCTCCGGCGTACGCATCGCCAACACCGCCCGGGTGCGTCTCGGCGCCTATATCGGCGAAGGCACCACCGTGATGCACGAAGGCTTCGTGAACTTCAACGCCGGTACCGAGGGTCCGGGCATGATCGAGGGGCGCATCTCCGCGGGCGTAATGGTCGGCCGCGGCTCCGATATCGGCGGCGGCGCCTCCACCATGGGTACGCTCTCCGGCGGCGGCAACATCATCATTTCCGTGGGCGAGGACTGCCTGCTTGGCGCCAATTCGGGCCTGGGCATTCCCCTCGGCGACCGCTGCACCCTGGAAGCAGGCCTCTATCTCACCTCGGGCACCAAGGTGAAGGTGCTCGACGAAAACGGCGAGACGGTCGATACGGTCAAGGCCCGGGAACTGGCCGGGCAGAACGACCTGCTGTTCCGGCGCAACTCGCTCACCGGCGCGGTGGAATGCGTGACCAACAAGGCGGCGGTCACGCTGAACGAGGAGCTTCACAAGCATAATTGAGGAGCAAGGGACAAGGGGAAAGGGGCAAGGAGAAAAGAGCAGGAAGGGGAATACAGGGAAAGGGAAAACACATGACCGGCAATGAACAAAGGGTACTGGAGTATGCGTCGGAGCTGATCCGGCGGGAATCGGTGACGCCGGATGATGCCGGTTGCCAGCAATGGCTGGCGCAGAGGCTCGAAGCGCTCGGGTTTGCCTGCGAACACCTGCGCTTCGGCGAGGTGGACAACCTCTGGGCGCGCCGGGGCAACGAAGGGCCGGTTTTCGTCTTTGCCGGCCATACGGACGTGGTGCCACCGGGCGACCCGGACGCCTGGGACTCTCCCGCCTTTTCCCCGCAAATCCGCGATGGTCTGCTCCACGGACGCGGCGCGGCGGACATGAAAGGCTCCATTGCGGCCTTCCTGGTGGCCGTGGAGGACTTTGTCGCAGAAGCCCCCGATCACCATGGAAGCATCGCATTGCTGATCACTTCCGACGAGGAGGGGCCCGCCACCGACGGCACCGTGCGCGTCATGGAAACCCTGCGCGAGCGCGGCGAGATTCCCGACTGGTGTCTGGTGGGTGAGCCTTCCTCCACGGAACGGGTGGGCGATGTGGTGAAGAACGGCCGGCGAGGCTCCCTGGGCGGAGAACTGACCGTCCGGGGGATTCAGGGCCATGTGGCCTACCCGCACCTGGCCCGCAACCCGGTCCACGAAGCAGCCCCCGCGCTTGCGGAACTCGCGGCCACGCAATGGGACCAGGGCAACGATTTCTTTCCCGCCACCAGTTTCCAGATCTCCGGCATCCACGCCGGCACCGGTGCCACCAACGTGATCCCCGGCGAATGCCGGGTGAGCTTCAACTTCCGTTTCTCCACGGAAACGAACGCCGACGAACTGCGCGAACGAACCGAAACACTGCTGCGGCGCCATAACCTCGACTACCAGCTTTCCTGGACCCTCTCGGGAGAACCCTTCCTGACGGAAAGCGGCGCCCTGATTGAAGCGGTACGCGAGGCCATACATGAATGCACCGGCCAGCCGACCCGGTTGTCCACGGCCGGCGGAACCTCCGACGGGCGCTTCATCGCCCCGGCCGGAGTCCAGGTGGTGGAACTCGGTCCGGTCAACGCCACCATCCACAAGGTGAACGAATGCACCCCGGTGGACCAGCTGGACGACCTTGCCGGCATCTACCGGAACATACTGGCCCGATTGCTTGGGTGAAACGAGCTACGGGCTACGGGCCTCGGGCTGCGGGCTACGAGCACGCAGCGCTGCGCGCTGCTTCGCGTGTCAGGCCCGCCGGGGTATGGCAACAAAGCCTTGAAGTGCGCACACCCTGCTGGAGTTCTGTAGCCGGTTCACCATTGCGAGCCGGGAGCGGCCGCAGGCCGCGTGCTGGAAGGGGCGCAGGCCCCGTGCCGGGAGGTCGCGAAGCGACCGTGCCCGGAGCAGCGCGTAGCGCTGCGTGCCCGCAGCCCGCAGCCCAGAGCCTGCAACCCAATGAACTCCCATCCCTTTCCGGTGTATCATCGGGCATTCATGCAGCCCCACAGCACAGACCCATGAAGTACCGCATCTGGAAAGAGGAACAGCACCGCGAACTGCGCCGCCGCACCGAGGAGTTTCTTGCCCGGGGCGGCGAAGTCAGGCAGGTTCCCCCGGGCATCAGTGGTCTGGAGGAGGGTCATCCGGTGCCCGCCTTCCGGACCTACTCGCCGGCACGGATTCCGCGGCGCACCCCGCTGACGGACGTGGTCGCGGCCATCGAGCTGCGCAAGCGGGCCGCTTCGACACGCCGGCGGCGTACCGCCGCACCCTCCCGCGGTCCGCGCCGCAAGCTGCTCTACGACGACTTCGGCGAACCCCTGCGCTGGGTCTGGGTGGACGAGTAATTCTCCCCTCCCCCTGAGGGTGTCGTAAAAGCCCCTCTCCCCTCGTGGGAGAGGGGTTGGGGAGAGGGGGAAGGCTACGAAAGCCGCACGGCTCGATGCTTTCCCGTAATTCGCGCCCCCTCTCCCTGTCCCTCTCCCACGGCGGGGA
>SLJS01000207.1 GCA_007135015.1 Alcanivorax sp.
CTGCCCTGAAAGGCCTGGCGGCCAGTGGTCGGTGGTCGGTGGTCGGTGGTCGGTGGTCGGTGGTCGGTAAAAAGTCTGGGGAGGCCGCAAACCGGCGTCTAAATTTTGGGGGGCACTCCAATTCTGCTTCTTCCGCCAACTGACCACTGACGACCGACCGCCGACCGCTTTCCGCCGACTTGTCGCCCCTGTCTCCCCGGCGCTACACTTCGCTGCGCCCCGCTTCCGGGGCGCACAGTGCAGAACGGCCAGGATTGATGAGTGAACTCCCCCACAACGGCGACCTGCGGGATGGCCGGCTGACGCTGATCACCCGGCGCCAGACCGACTATCAGCTGGTGGAGCTCTTCCACCACCCGGTCTATGGCGGCCAGCTGGTCATCGACGGGGATCTGCAGATTTCCGAGTCGGATTTCGCCTACAACGCCGCCATGACCGCGCCATTGCTGACGCTGAAGGACTTGCGGCGGGTGGCCATTCTCGGCGGCGGCGACGGTGGTGTGCTTGGTGAGGTCATCAAGATCAGCGAACGCACCGGCCGCGAACTCGAAGAGGCCGTGCTGGTGGACATTGATGGCGAGGTAATCGATCTGTGCCGCCAGTATCTGCCCGCACTCTGCGGCGGGGCCTTCGAGCATCCCCGGGCACGGGTGCTCCGGGGCGACGCGTTCGCCTGGATCGACGAGGCCCGTGACCTGGACGCGGTGATCTATGATCTGACCATGGAACCGGTTCGCAAAGGTGTCAGTCGCGAGGAATTTATCCACGAAATCCTGTCAAAGGTATATCATGCCCTGCGACCCGGGGGCGTGTTCAGCATGCAGGCCTGCGGCGAACATGAACCCGAACGCGAGAAACTGCTCGCCGAGATCCAAGGCGCGCTGGACAGCCGCTTCGACGAGCGCCGGGAGCAGACGGTGATGATCCCCTCCTATGATGAGCTCTGGACCTTTATCGCGGCGCGCAAGCCCGCCTGATTACGGAATGCGAGAAACCATGAACGGAACAATGATTCGGCGCAGCCTTCGACTCAGCTTCACACTTTTCCTGCTGGTCCCCCTGCTCGCCAGTGCGGGCCTGGTACCCCGGGCGCCCCAGATCGAAGCAACCGCCTATGTACTCATGGATGCCTCCACAGGTCACCTGATCGTGGAGCACAACGTCGACAAACGCCTGCCCCCGGCCAGTCTGACCAAGATCATGACCGACTACATTGCCGCCCGGGAGATCCACCGCGGCAATCTGGACCCCCGCGAAACCACCACCGTCAGTGTACGGGCCTGGCGGATGGGCGGCTCGCGGATGTTCATCCAGGAGGGCAACCAGGTCAGTGTCGAGGATCTGATCAAGGGCGTGATCATTTCCTCGGGCAATGACGCTTCGGTGGCCCTGGCCGAGCATATCGCCGGCAGCGAGGAAGCCTTCGCCGATCTGATGAACCAGCATGCCCGCAGGCTGGGCATGGAGAACTCCAGCTTCGCCAATTCCACGGGCTGGCCCGACCCGGACCAATATACCTCTGCCCGGGACATGGCCATTCTCTCGCGCGCGCTGATCCGGGAGCACCCGGAAAACTATAGCCTCTACCGGGAAAAGTCATTCACCTACAACGACATCACCCAGCGCAACCGCAACCTGCTGCTCTGGCGGGACGAAAGCGTCGACGGCATCAAGACCGGCCACACACGTGAATCCGGCTACTCCCTGGTCTCCTCGGCGGAGCGGGACGGAATGCGCCTGATCTCGGTGGTGATGGGAGCGAATTCGGAACAGGCCCGCGCCCGGGAAAGCCAGAGCCTGCTCAATTACGGCTTCCGCTTCTTCGAGACCTACAAGGCCTATGACGCCGGCGAGAGCCTGACCCCGCTGCGGGTATGGATGGGCACCGACAACGAGGTCAATCTGGGCGCCAGTGAAGACCTGGTAGTCACCATTCCCAAGGACAGCCACGAAAAGCTCAGCGCGGAAATGTCACTCGACTCCCGGGTGCGTGCCCCCGTGCGCGCCGGCGATGAACTCGGCATGGTCACCATCAGCCTCAACGGTGACACCCTGCTGGAGAAACCGCTGGTGGCCCTCAGCGACGTGGAGCGTGGCGGTATCTTCCGGCGCCTGATCGACAGCATCGTGCTGTTCTTCCGGGGCCTGTTTTCGTGACTTCGGATGACCCGATTGCCTGGCTCAATGGCGAGTTCCTGCCTCGCGGCGAGGCACGGATCTCGCCCATGGACCGGGGTTTTCTTTTCGGCGACAGCATCTATGAGGTGATCCCCGTCTACCAAGGCGTGCCCTTTCGCCTGGACGAACACCTGGATCGCCTTAAGCGCTCTCTGGATGCCATTTCCCTGCCCGAACCCCATTCACGGGAAGAATGGAAGGCCATGCTGTCCGGTTTGATCGAGCACAACGGCGGCGGGAATCTGGCCGTCTATCTGCAGATCTCCCGGGGCGTGGCACCGAAACGGGATCATGCATTTCCGGACCCGGCCGTCGAGCCCACCGTTTTCGCCACCACCAGCCCGGTGGAACCGCCGGCGGCGGACCACCCGGACCGGGCCGAAGGTGTGGCGGTGATCACCCTGGACGACATTCGCTGGAGCCGTTGCGACATCAAGACCACCGCCCTGCTGGCCAATGTACTGCTGCGCCAGCAGGCCGCCCGGGAAGGCGCGGTTGAGGCAGTGTTGCTGCGTGATGGCTTTGCCACCGAAGGCGCGGCCAGCAATCTGTTCATCGTGCGAGACGGGCGTGTCGTCACCCCACCCAACAGCCACCTGATCCTGCCCGGCATTACACGGGACCTGGTGGTGGAGCTCTGCCGGGAACATGAGCTGCCCGTGGAGGAACGCGAGATCAGCGAAGCCGAACTTCGCGAGGCCGACGAAATCTGGCTGACCAGCTCCACCAGGGAAGTGGTGCCGGTGACCCGCCTCAACGCGCGTGCGGTGGGCGACGGCCAGCCGGGTCCGCTCTGGAAGACCCTGGCGCGCCATTACGTGAACTTCAAGCGCAAGCTCTGCGGCCTATGACTCACGAGGAACTCTGGGATTTCCCCCACACCATGCGCCTGCGCGTGATGGGCGCGACCGACAGCGCCGTGCGCGAGGAAATGATCCGCATTCTCCGCACCCACCTGGGCGAGTTCGAACCCGAACAACAGCTCAGCCAGCAGCCCAGCCGCCGGGGCAATTACGTTTCCCTCCAGGCGCGGATCACCCTGCACAACGCCGAACAGGTCAGGGCAATCTACGCCGACCTCAACGCCAACCCCCATGTGAAAGTGGTTCTGTAGGGCGCGCGGCACAGCCGCGCAGGGCCAAGGGGCAAGGGGCAAGTTGCTCAAGCGTAGACCCGGGTTGCTCTTCTCAGGGCATTATAGAGAAACGACGACCGGCAACCGATCACTGACCACCCTGCGCCGCACCCGCCACCCCTTGTCCCTTGTTACTTGCCCCTTGTTACTTGCCCCTTGTTACTTGCCCCTTGTTACTTTCCCGACAAAGCCTGCCGTGCGAAGACGGTTGAGTGCGGCCATGACTTCGGCCACCCGTGGCAGGGCAAGGTCGCCATCGGGACGGAAGGCCAGCTCCACCAGGCCGGTCTCTTCCAGCATCTCCGCCACCCACTCCGGGGGATTGGAGATTGTCTCCGGGCGCTGTGCCAGCCGCGCGAGAATCAGGGCAATGGCACGTACCTGAGAGCTGTCCACCAGCTGCTCCACGGCCCGCAGGTCCACGGTTTCTCGCCCGAAGACCATGGTGTCGCAACCCCGTGCCTGGAGCTTTCGCTTGCCGGGCTTGACCTCCGGCTGCAGCGAAGCCGTGTCCAGGCTTCTCGGGGCGGGACGCTGCAGACTGCTTTCCGCTTCCTCGCGCCGGCCGGTGACATGCTCGCGGGCAATGCGCCGGGCGGTTTCGGTGACATCCCGGGGCAGATACTCCTGCATCTGGATGACGGTGTCGGCACAGTCGAAATAATCGCCGGAGCCACCCATGACCAGCAGCGTGGACACACCCACCTCGTCACGCAGCTGCCGGATACGGTCCACAAAGGGCGTGATCGGCTCCTGCTCCCGGGCCACCAGGGTCTGCATGCGCTCGTCGCGGATCATGAAATTGGTGGCCGAGGTATCCTCGTCCACCAGCACGGTACGCGCATCCGCTTCCAGCGCTTCCTGCAGCGCGGAAGCCTGGCTGGTCGAACCCGAAGCCAGCTCGGTGGAAAAGTCCTTCGTGGACTTCCCGTAGGGCAGATTATTGATATAGGGCGACAGGTCCACCGCGTGCACCGCCCGCCCGTCCTCGGCACGAATCTTCACAGCCGAGGGTTCAGTCACAACGGCTTCGCGGCCATCCCCGGGCACATGGTCGTAGACGCCCAGTTCAATGGCGGACAACAGGGTAGACTTGCCGTGAAAGCCGCCGCCAACGATCAGGGTGATGCCATTGCGTATGCCGAGCCCCGAATAGCGCCCCCCGTTGGGCGCTTCCAGCTCCACGCGCAGAGTATCCGGCGCCTGGAAAGGAATCGCCCCCTCAAGGGGACGGTCGTCGACACCAGAGCGCCGGGGCAGCAGCGCGCCATCACCCACAAAGGCCACCAGACCCTGCTCGTCCAGTGCCGCGCGCAGCGCCACCTGATCCTCGACCACCTCGGCATGGCGCTGCATTGCTGCAAGGTCGAGCCGTTCGGCGGTGGCCGCCTCGCGAATGATCTCCGGCAGCTGCTCACACAGAAGTGTGCGCGCCTGATGACCCAGAATGGTCCGTCCCCGGCCAGGCAGATGCACCGTATAGCGAAGCTCGACGCCGGCATCCGTGAACAGTACGGCGGTACGCTCCAGCACGGTCTGGGCGCCGGCATCAATACCGAGCGCCTTGCTCCCCGCCGCGGCCGCACGGAATGCCCGGGCGATATAATCGCGAGCGGCCCGCGTGCGCGGCGCGGAGCTGAAGAAGGCGTCCGGCAACGAGGCCGTGTTCCAGCTCACCACCGCCCGCAAACGCGACGGCGCGGCAAAGGGGTCCGCCTGAACATGGTCGACAATCAGTTCGAAATCCGGAAAGGACCAGGTCCCCCGGATATCCCGGTAGGCCTTGTAGCCCCTGCCGTCAATGCGCTCGAGAATCCGTGCCAGTTCCTTCATGACCGCGAAGGGTATCAGAGGCGGGCGCCCCTTTGGGGCGCTGTTGGGGGGCGCTGTTGGCGGTGGTCAGTCGTCGGTGGTCAGAGCCATGGAGCGCCCTCCCCCGCAAGAGGGTGTCGCGAAAGGCTCTTGTGGCAGCCTCGTGGGGGCGAGCAGGTATGCGACGAAGCCGCACAAAACCGACCGCTGACAACCGACCACTGACCACTTCCCGCCCCTCGCCTCTGCCGGCGAAGGCGGCGATAATGCCCCCATGTCCGATCCCGAACTCATGGTCCGTCACCTGGGCCACATCGACTACGAATCCTGCTGGCAGCGGATGAAGGCCTTTACCGCCGAACGCGGCCCGGACACCGTGGATGAGCTCTGGGTGGTCGAACACCCTTCCGTGTTTACCCTGGGGCAGGCAGGCCGGCCCGAGCATGTGCTCAACCCCGGCGCGATTCCCGTGGTCCAGAGCGACCGGGGCGGCCAGGTCACCTGGCACGGCCCGGGCCAGACGGTCATCTATCTGCTGCTGGAGCTGCGCCGCCACCGCCTGGGCGCGCGCTCACTGGTCAGTGCCATCGAGGCGGCGGTGGTGGATTACTTGGCGAGCCAGGGCGTGGAAGCCGCGCCGCGACCGGATGCCCCCGGTGTCTATGTGAACGGCGCCAAGATCGCCGCGCTGGGCCTGCGCATCCGCAACGGCCGCAGCTACCACGGCCTGGCCTTCAACCGGGATCCGGACCTTTCCGTCTTCGAGCGCATCAACCCCTGCGGCCACCAGGGCCAGCCGGTGACCAGCCTGCTCGAGCTGGGTCTGGACCCGGCCCGGGAGCCCTGCGAACAGGGGCTGCTGGACGCGCTCGCGCGCCGGCTGGGCGCGCCGCTGCGCCCGGCGCAGCCCGCGCCGTCACCGGGCGCGGCAACCCCGCAGAGCTGAACGCTTCCGCCCATCAGGGCCCCGTATCCCCATAGCTGTTATACTGCCCGCCGCATTTTCAGCTTCAGGAGTGCCCATGACCGCGGAAGCCCGCCCCGCACGCCGCAAGGTGGTCCCCGGCGAGAAACTTCGTGGCGAGCGCAAGGTGCGCACCATCGATGTCACCGACGAGCCGGCCATCCAGCGCAAGCCGGACTGGATCCGTGTGCGCGTGCCCTCCAACGGTCGCATCCAGCAGGTCAAGAGCATGCTGCGCAAGCAGAAGCTCGCCACGGTCTGCGAGGAAGCGGCCTGCCCCAACCTGCCGGAGTGTTTCGGCGGCGGCACCGCCACCTTCATGATCCTGGGCGAGATCTGCACCCGCCGCTGTGCTTTCTGCGACGTGGCCTTCGGCCGGCCCAACGCGCCGGACCCGGAAGAGCCGCAACATCTGGCCGAAAGCGTGCGCGACATGGGACTGAAGTTCGTGGTGATCACCTCCGTGGACCGGGATGATCTGCCCGACGGCGGCGCCCAGCACTTTGCCGACTGCATCAACGCGGTGCGCGAGATGACGCCGGAGACCCGCATCGAGATCCTCACGCCGGATTTCCGGCCCTGTCTCGACACGGCGCTGGAAATCCTCACGGACAATCCGCCGGACGTGTTCAATCACAATATCGAGACGGTGCCGCAGCTCTACAAGCATATCCGGCCCGGTGCACGCTACGACCACTCGCTGAAGCTGTTGAAGGAATTCGGCGCGCGCAATCCGGATGTGCCCACCAAATCCGGCATCATGGTGGGCCTGGGCGAGACCAACGAGCAGGTGCTCTCCACCCTGGAAGAGCTGCGCGCCCATGACGTGAACATGGTGACCATCGGCCAGTATCTGCAGCCAAGCAAACACCATGCCCCCGTGGACCGTTTCGTGCACCCGGATGATTTCCGCATGTTCGCGGATGAAGGCCACAAAATGGGCTTCACCAACGTGGCTTCCGGCCCCATGGTGCGCAGTTCCTACCATGCCGACCTGCAGGCGAAGGGGATCGATGTGGGCAGCGGGGGTGGACGTAGCTAGGGAGGGACAAGGAGCAAGGAGCAAGGGGCAAGGGGCAAGGGGCAAGGGACAAGGGACAAGGGGCAAGGGGCAAGCATGAGGGGCCCTGCACGGTTCCAGCGAGACTGACATCCGCGACGTTCCCGCCCGCGCCAGCGGCCAGCGACCGGAAAACCGGGAGCCAGTACTCTTTCTCTATCGCCCGAAAAGCGGCAGAGGAGAAGGAGTGGCCATGAAGGACCTGATCACTGATGCGGTCAGCAAGAAGATTTCCAGCACTCTCGAAGGCTTGGGCGGCGCGCAGGCGCTGTATGGCGACCCGGTCACCCTGGACGGAGAAGAACTGATTCCGGTAGCGCGGGTACGCGTGGAACTGTCCTCCGCCGCCGACGGCGAAGGCGGTGGAGATACCGCCGGCGGCCTGTCGGCGCTGGCGAAGGGCTCTGGCGGCGGCAACGCCAGCGCCGGCGTGCAGATCCATATCGAACCGCTGGGCGTGATCCGCTCCGGAAAGAACGGCCCGGAGTTTGCGCCCCTTCGGGGCGCGGTCGACGGTACTCAGTAGTCGGCAGTCAGAGCCGGGAGTTCCCGCTTCAGGGCTGTGCACGCGGTTGGGAGTGGAGCGCGGCGAAAGCCGCGCAAACCCGACCGCCGACCACTGCGCCCCGAAGGGGCGCCGGCGCTCGGCGCTTCCGTCAATCCGCGGTACGCTGTCCCCAGATTGCTCCGCAACCCGAACCAGGTCGCCATGCTGGAAATTACGCCCGAACTGTCCATCGCCGAGGAGGAACTGGAATTCCAGGCGATCCGCGCCAGCGGACCGGGCGGGCAGCATGTCAACAAGGTGGCCAGCGCCGTGCAGCTGCGCTTCGACATCCATGCCTCGTCCCTGCCGACGGAGGTGCGCGAGCGCCTGATGCGCCTGGGCGACCGGCGCATCTCCGCCGAAGGGGTGGTGGTCATC
>SLJS01000032.1 GCA_007135015.1 Alcanivorax sp.
ATGCTGGGCGGTTCCGTGACCAGCATGCCGGCAATGGTGGCCGTCTTCGCACTGGTACGAAACAGGATATTCATCGGCTATCTGTTTCTTGGTCTGGCAACGTCGCTGCTTGCGGCGATGCTGTTTCATTTATACCTGCTACTGTAAAAGGAGTAATCCATCATGAGTACAAACGAATCTTCCCTCTCCTCCCGTGAGCAGCAACTAGTCGAACTGGTTGCCCACATGATGCTTGATGATGGCGAGGCGCTGAAAGGCACCCTTGATACGGCACGCTCCGCGGGGCTCGCCGATGAGGATATCGAGGGGGCTCGTGAGCTGGTTCGCAAGGTCGAGTCTTCAAGAACCGAGAATGACACATCCCTTTCGGAGCTTCTCAGCAAGACTACAGAGTCTTCCTGCTGTTCCTGAGAAGCGGTCTGAAATACTGGCCTGAGTGGCGCTCCGAGTAGCGCCGCATGTCAGGCGTGCTCGCGACTGAAGCCGTGGCAGGGGCTACGACTGAAGGAGCCTGTGCGTCTGGCGGCGGCCAGACCAGGGGAAGTGTATGAGCAAGCGTAGACTTCAGCATGAGGCTTGCGCAAAGATCGCAAAGCACACCAGAGGAAGTTACTGCTCCGCGGGCCCCGGAGGCTCCCGCCCCTTTGCGCTCCTGACGCCCTTGCGCGATGCATCAGAGTTCTTGTTCCTCGCGCAAAGATCGCCAGCTGCGCCAAGGGGGGTGGCTTCACGGCGGGCGGACCAGGCGACGTGCATACGCAAGCGTAGCTGTAGAAATCCCTCACCTTCACTGAACCTTGTTGAGCGCGCTTATGGGACGCTCTGCGACGAGTTCTGGCGTGATTTGGTGAAAGATCCGGGCCAGCCCCGACGCCCGCCAGGTTTTCCTGCGCACGGCCGCCTGCATGATGCCCGCATCAGATAGCAGCAGACTGAATCGGCCCTTCGCCCGGGTCACCGCCGTGTAAAGCAGCTCCCGGCTCAGCACCGGGTGATCCGTTTCCGGGAGCACCAGGGCGGTGTGGTCGAATTCGGAGCCCTGGGACTTGTGCACCGTCATGGCATAGACGGTTTCCACTTCGGCAAGGCGGCTGGGCAAGACCAGACGTATGCGCTTGTCCGGAAGCATGAAGGCCACGCGCAGTCGGGCTTCGCCGCCGTCTTCGGCCACCGGCAGGGTGATGCCGATATCGCCGTTCATCAGGCCCAGGGTATAGTCGTTGCGGGTGATGATCACGGGGCGCCCGGCGTACCAGCCGTCGGTGCGCGGGATCAGTCCTTCCGTGTGCAGGGCCTCGGTGATGCGAAGGTTGAGGCCGGCGACACCCGCCGGCCCCCGGCGCAGCGCGCAGAGAAGCCGGAAGCGACCGAAGGCTTCCAGCAGTTCGGCGGCCAGGGGTTCAGGCTCTGCCGCAGGGCTCCGACCCCGGAGCTGTTCCAGGTACGGGCGGTAGGCTTCCACGCAGAGCTGTTCCAATCGGGGGTCGTTCCCGTTGCGCAGCGCATGATGCTGGATGTCGGCGAACGGTTGCTGCTGCCAGATGTTCTTTACCCTCTCCGCATCACCGGCGTTGATGGCCCGGGCCAGCTCGCCGATGCCGCTGTCGGCGCCGAAGCGGTGGTTCTGGCGGAGCATGGCGGTCTGCCGGGCCAGTGCGCCGGTGGGCGTATCGCCCTGCGCGCGGTACCGGCTGATGTCCTCGCCGCAAACGTTGCGGATCCATTGCACGGTTTCGTCGTCGTAGTGTCCGTCTTCGGCGCTGTCACAGAGATCGCCCATGACGGCGCCGGCTTCCACGGAAGCAAGCTGGTCCTTGTCGCCAAGCAGCACCAGGCGGGTGTGCGGGCCCAGGGCGTCGAGCAGGCTGGCCATCATTTCCAGATCGATCATGGATGCCTCGTCCACCACCACCAGATCCGCGTGCAGGGGGTTGTACCGGTGGTGACGGAAGTGACGGCTGTCCGGGCGCCGGCCGAGCAGGCGGTGCAGGGTGGTGACTTCTGCGGGAATGCGCCGCGCCACGTCATCGTTCACGTCCAGCTCCGCGATGCGCTCACCGATGGACTCGGTCAGCCGTGCGGCGGCCTTGCCGGTGGGTGCCGCCAGGCGGATGCGAAGCGGTTTCTTCTCTTCGCAGGCAATCGACTGCAACAGGCCCAGCAGTCGCACCACCGTGGTGGTCTTGCCGGTGCCCGGGCCGCCGGTCAGTATCGTCAGGTGCCCGCGCGCGGCCAGGGCGCAGGCGATCTTCTGCCAGTCGGTCTGTTCCGGGTTGCGTGCCCTGTTGTCGGCAAAGAATGTATCGAGTCGTGCGCCGAGATCGTCGGGCACCTGGTGGTGCTGTGCGAGCAGACGGTGAATTCCTTCGGCAACGGTCTGCTCGTATTGCCAGTAGCGCCGCAGGTAAAGGCGATCGTTGTCCAGCACCAGTGGTGTATTGCCTTCTCCGGTCTGTACCACGGGGGATGTGGCGAGTCTTTCCGCGGCCTGTGCGGCGGTGAGGCCATCGAGTTGCTGTACCGGATTCGGGATGTCGCCGGTTTCATCGGGAAGTTTCTCCGGCACCAGGATTTCCGGGTGGCCGAGCACATGTTCCAGGTCCAGGCAGATATGGCCCTGGCCGAGTTGCTGACTGGTGAGCGCGGCAAGCAAGAGAACCGTCTCGTCCCGTTCTTCGCCTTCGTGATACAGAAAGGCGGCCAGGGCGCGGTCCAGCGGGCGCAGCCAGCCCTGTCCGGTCCACTCGTCCAGCTGCTCCAGAATGCCGGGGGGTGCGGTCTTACTGGGCATGGGCGACCTCCCGGCCGGTAAAGAGTCCGTCGAGTTGCTCGATCAGGGCGCGGTCAGGGCACTGGAAGTGCACGCCGCCGGTTTCATGGTAGAGGCCGCGCAGAAAGAGCAGGGCGCAGCCGCCGATGTGGGTGTCGTAGTCGTAGGCCTCGCCGAGTCGGGCCCTGAGCAGACGATGCAAGGCCAGCAGGTACAGGCTGTACTGCACGTCCTGGCGCTTTTCCAGCACGGTGCGGTCCATGGCCCCGGTGGTGTAGGCGCTGTCGTCGCCGCCCAGCCAGTTGGACTTGTAGTCTGCCACGTAGTAGCGCCCCTTCCACTCGAACACCAGATCGATGAAGCCCTTGAGCATGCCATTGAGCTGTTCGGGCTTGAGTGCCGGGCGCGCCCGGTCCGGCAGCACATGGGTGGTTACCAGCTGGTCCAGTTCGGCCGTGTCCACATGCGAGGCCTGGAACATGAATTCCAGTTCCGGTTTGTAGCTTCCGGGAGGCAGGTCCTTCAGGCTGACTCCGCCGGCGTCCGCGCCCAGAGGCAGCGGGCTGGAGAGAAAGTCCATCAGCCACTGCTGCAGCAGGCCGGTCCAGTCGTCCCAGGCGCGGACATGGCAACGACGCCGAATCTGTTCGTGCAGGGTGCCGTTATCAAGTGCCCGGGCGAAGCCTTCCTGTCCCGCTTCTTCCAGCAGGCCGTGGAGGAAGGTGCCGGCCATGGGGCCGCGGATGAAGCCGTGGACGCCGGCTTCGGTGGTGGGGCGGAAGGGCCGGGCCGGTGGCGGTTCACTTTCCTCGGCCATGATCTCTTCGCGGGCGCTGGCGGCCTCTTCGCCGCTGCCATCCGGCGCCATGGGATGCAGCGCGCTGTAACTGGCGATCCACCAGCGCTCCGGGCGGGGGCCCTGGTAGATGCGGGCGCCGGCCCAGTCTTCGTCCTGTTCGCTGGATGTTCGCAGGGGCTTGGGGTCGGCGTCCGGGGCCGCTTCCAGGCGCAGGGCCGAGGCGCCGGCTTCTTCGTCGGGGGCGCTCCGCGCGGAAGCTTCGGCCAGTTCGCGAAGGAGGCTTTCGAGTTCATCGGGCCGGATCACCTCGCCGCCCTTGAGCAGGTGGCCGATGGCGGTCTCGTGGAGATCGGTGCGGTCCTTGCCGCGGCCGGTACGCATGGGCGCAATGCCCAGCCAGCAGGCATGACGGGCCCGGGTGGTGGCCACATACAGAAGGCGCAGGTCCTCGGCCAGGCGTTCGCGGTCGGCGATCCTGAGCACGTCCTCGTCGGGTTCGAGACTGAAATGCACCCGGCCGTTTTCATCGTGATAACGTACCGGCGGACACTTGCCTTCCTGTTTGCGGTAGGTGCAGACAAAGGGCAGGAATACCAGCGGATATTCCAGCCCCTTGGACTTGTGGATGGTGATCACCTTGATCAGGTCCGCGTCGCTTTCCAGCCGGAGTGCCTGTTCCTCGCCCGCATCGCCGCCGCCGTCAAGCTGTTCGGCCAGCCAGCGCACCAGTGCCTGCTCGCCGTCGCGTTGCGTGGACGCGGTCTGCAGCAGTTCCGCCAGATGCAGCAGGTTGGTCAGGGTGCGCTCGTCGTCGCGCGCGAGCAGCCGCGCTGGCACGGAAAAGTCCCGCAGCAGTCGGCGCAGCATGGGCAGCACGCCCCGGCGCTGCCACAGGCGGCGGTAGTCGATGAACTGCTGCATCTGGTCTTCCCACCGGCGTTCGTCCTCGCTCAGTTCATCAAGGCGCTGCCAGGAAAGATCCAGGGTGGTGGTGGCCAGCGCGGCGCGCACCAGGCGCTCGGATTCCGGTTCGGCGCAGGCCTTGAGCCAGCGCAGCACGTCGGAGGCTTCCTCGCGGGCGAACACATTGTCCTTGTCGGAAAGGTAGACGCTGCGCACATCCCGCTCGCTCAGGGCGTTGCGTACCGCATCCGCTTCGATGCCGTCGCGTACCAGTATGGCGATATCCGCCGGGCGAAGCGGCTGCCATGATTCGCCCTGAAAGCCCGCCCGGTTCCCGGCGGCCAGGTCAAGCAGCCGGACGATTTCCGTGGCGGTGCGCGCGGCCATCTGTTCGCGGTACTCACCCTTGGCCAGGCTGGTGTCGTCGCTGTCGGCACCGGGGATGAGATGCCACAGGGTCATGCCGGAACGGCTCTTGCCGTCGATGGTCAGGGTCTCGGTGCGGTCGTTGGCCTGTACGGGCTCGAAGGTGATGCGCCGGTCCAGCAGGAAAGCGTCGCCCGGCTCCTGTTCGCGCTGTCCGAACAGATGATTGACCGCGTCCACCAGCGCCCGGGCGGAACGGAAGTTGGTGTCGAGCGTGTAGTGACGGTCTCCGGTGGCGCTCTTGGCTTCCAGATAGGTATGAATGTCCGCGCCCCGGAAACCGTAGATGGCCTGCTTGGGGTCACCGATCATGAACCAGCCCACGCCGGATTGCGCTGCGTATACCTTGCTGAAGGTCTGGTACTGCACTTCGTCGGTGTCCTGGAATTCATCGATCAGCGCCACCGGATACTGTTCGCGAATCACTTCGGCCAGGCGCTCGCCGTTTTCCGAATGCAGGGCATCGCGCAGCCGGGTGAGCATGTCGTTGAAACCGATCACGCCCTGTTCCTGCTTGGCACGGTCCATGCGTTGCCGGATCCAGCAGGCGGCGTGGGCCTGGATCAGGGGTCTGTACGCGGGCAGGTCGGCTTCCGGTGCTTCCAGTTCCCCGATCCGGGCCAGGGCTTCATGGCTGACCAGCTCATCGATGCCGTTGCCGTGTTCCAGCAGGGCCTCAGGCGTCAGCCGTTCGAAGGCGGTGGCGGTGAGTTCCGGTTTGACGCTGTCCGGGTCGAGTGCCCATTCGGCGATGGCATTGATCCATTTCCGGATCGAGGCCGAGGGCGATGGCTTTTTTTTAGGCAACGCGCCATTTTCCCATGCCCTGTCGAAAAGCTCGCGCAGTTCGCCGGCCCATCTCTTCCATGGTTCTTTGCGCGCCTCGAGTTTTTCCTGGCGTTCGGCACTGGTTTGCGCTACCAGTGCATTGAGGCTCCGCCTGCCGTCGACCTCCAGGGTTTCGGTCTTGTCGAGCAGCGGGTGCACGGCGCGGCGCAGCGCATCCGGCGTGGCGAACTCCCTGCTGAGTGTCTCGGCCGGTTCCGTTTCGAGGGCGTAACAGAAGGTGCGCCAGTAATCGCGCGTGCTTTCGGCGAGCAGCAGGTCCTCATCCTGGGTGAGTTCCAGATTGAACAGGCTGCCGGAGTCGAAGGCATGCTGGCGGAGCATGCGGTTGGAAAAACCGTGAATGGTGTACACCGCCGCCTCGTCCATCCACTGGGCCGCGGCGGCCAACCGGTCGGCGCATGTCGGATGCTGTTGCTGCTCGTATTCCTCCATCAGCGCATTGAGAAAGCGGTCGTGGGGCGCGGGGTTTTCCTGGCCGGCAAAACAGCGTGCCGCTTCGGCCAGGCGGTCGCGGATCCGCTCGCGCAGTTCCCGGGTGGCCGCTTCGGTGAAGGTGACCACCAGGATATCCGGCGGCAGCAGTGCGCGCCGGAATGCGTTCTCGCCGCCGTGGCCGAGCACCAGCCGAACATAGAGCGCGGCCAGGGTATAGGTCTTGCCTGTGCCGGCGCTGGCTTCGATCAGCCGGCTGCCGTGCAGCGGAAAGCGCAGTGGTTGCAGGGCCCGGGTGCTCAAGCGTGATTCTCCTCTTCCAGGTGTTCCAGCAGGGGCTGGTAGAGGGTTTCGGCCCAGTGGACCAGGGCCGGTTGGTCGTCACGGGTCACGGCGAGCAGGCGATCAAAGTCCGGCCAGCTGCGTTTCAGGGCGGCGTTGCCGCCGTAGTCGATTTCACCGGTCTGATTGAAGCCGCCTTCGTACTGCCCGCGCACCTTGTGCAGTGCGCCATCGGTGTCCTTCTTTTTTCTGTGTTCCAGAAAGGCCAGCCCGGTGCGGCAGGGCAGGGGCAGAGGATGACAGAGTCCTTCCAGCCAGGCGTCGGTCAGATCGTGCAGATACTGCCTGGCCTGTGTCGCTTCCACGGGCCGCAGGCGGTGGTAGCCGTCGCCGGCAACCAGACAGGATTCCAGAGCGAGCCCGCTTGCGCAGGCGAGCAGATGCCGGGTCCAGAGGTTCAGGCTCTTGTGGGGTTTGCCCTGTATTTCGCCGGCGACCAGCTGCAGTTGCAGCAGGTTGTCGTTTCCGTCGGTGCGCAGATCGGCGAGCCAGTGTTCCAGTTGCATGGTTCGCTCACGCACCGCAAGTTCCTGGTGCAGCTCGCGCAGCGGCAGTGCTTCGGGAAACTTTCGGCACCAGTCGTGCCAGGCTTCCACCGCATACCAGGCCGGCTCGGCCACCTGTTCCAGCCATTGCAGGTCGAACGGTGGAGCGGGCAATTCGCCGGCCCGGGCGACGGCGGCGCGCGCCTTCATGAAGGCATCCTGCTGTTCTTCCTGTGAGACCCGGGTCATGGCCGTGATCAGTTGCTCGCCGATGCGATAGCGGTCCAGACCGTCCAGGCTGAAGGGCTCGCTGTCATCTTCTCCGCCTTCGTCTTCGTCGAAATGCACCTTGAGCCGCCGGCGGTAGAAATGCTCCGGCGGGTTGCGCAGGAAACCGGCCAGCGCGTCGGGAGAAAGGCTTTCCGTTCCGTCGCTTTCGGCAAGCGCAAGAGGTGTGTTCTCGGCGGCGCCTTCCACACCCTGGTGGGCTTCGCGCCATTCCGCGCCATAGGTAAAGAGTCGGGCGTCGGGGTCGTCGTCCTGTTTCACCCTGCGGAAGTAGCGGGGGCTGAACGGCTGCAACGGGTGCTCGCGGGTGAGTTCCCGCGCCATGTGCTCTCCCCAGCGGTTTCTCATGTAGTCGCGCAGCTGTGCCACCAGCACGGAAGGCGGGCGTTCTTCGTTGTCGCGGATGTCGCGACCCACCCAGCTGATATAAAGCTGTTCGCGCGCGGCCAGCAGTGCCTCGAGAAACAGGTAGCGGTCGTCGTCACGACGGGAGCGGTCGCCGGGACGATAGTGGCCGGGCCGTGCCATCAGGTCGAAGTCCTGGGGCATCTGACTGCGCGGATAGTCGCCGTCGTTCATGCCCAGCAGGCACACGCGACGGAAGGGGATGCTGCGCATGGGCATCAGGGTGCAGAAGTTGACCCGTCCGGCGAGAAAACGCTGGGAAAGGCTGGTCTGCTCCAGTGCGCCGAGCCACTCCTCCTTCGCGACAGCCAGCGGCAGGGCTTCATCGAAGTCCGCTTCGTCACAGGCTTCCTGCCAGGTCTCCAGTGCTTC
>SLJS01000086.1 GCA_007135015.1 Alcanivorax sp.
GCCGAAATATCCTGACACAAAGTTTCCGGAACACGCGCTTAGGCTTCCCGCCGGAGGCTGCTACTGTCATGGAAGGATTTCTCCCGGAGACAAGCATGCTGCTCAAGTACCTCAATGATCTGGACCGGGCGGTGGAGCAGGCCCGGGCTTGTCCCGGAGTGGAGCAGTACAGTCGTTGCGCCGAATGCCTGTTTGTTCTGGAGGACTATCTCCAGGGGCAGGTGGAACCGGTGCGGCGCCGGGCCGAGGAGATCATCGAGAAGCTCCTGCCCCGGGATTTCAATCGCTGGATGCTCCAGCTCCAGGCTTCCCGGCAGCTGCCGGCCCTACAGGCCGCCGGATCGCTGTAGCGCCAGCGCCTGGCGGCGTTCTTCCGGAAACAGGTCCGGCTGTTCCGGCGCGTCCATATCCCGTAATCGCACGCCAATTCCGAGCAGTCGCGCGGGCATCGCCCGTCTCTCCCAGAGATTCTCGAACAGCGCGGCAAACGCTTCCTCGCCCGGTTGATGACCGGCCCCGTCGGTGGTGGCCAGCGCGAAGTCACTGTAGCGAACCTTGGCGGTCAGGCCGCTGACCAGATAGCTGTGCTCCAGCCGAGCCAGCCTGCGCTGCAGCCGCTCCATCAGGTCCGGCAGGGCCGCCTGCCAGTGGGCGAGTCGGGGCAGGTCATGGTCGAAGGTCTTCTCCACACTCACCGACTTGCGCCGTCGGCTGGTCTGCACCGGGCGGTCATCCTGGCCCCGGGCGAGCTGGTAGAGCCGCTCGCCGAAGCTGCCGAAGGTCTGGCTGAGCGCCAGCCGGGACTGGCGCTGCAGATCCGCACAGGTTTGCACGCCCATGGCCTCGAGCTTTTCCGCGGTGACCCGGCCCACGCCGAAGACACGCTTGACGGGCAGTTGCGCCACGAATTCCTGCACTCGCTCCGGCGGGATCACGCACAGGCCGTCGGGCTTGTCCCAGTCGCTGGCCACCTTGGCGAGGAACTTGTTGGGCGCCACGCCGGCGGAGACGGTGATACCCAGCTCCTGGTGTATTGCCCGGCGCAGGGCCGTCGCAATCCGGGTCGCACTATTGTCGCACTGCATGCTTTCGGTCACGTCCAGGTAGGCCTCGTCCAGGGACAGGGGCTCGATGCGGTCCGTATAGCGCCGCAGGATATGGTGAATCGCCCGGGAGACGGCGCGGTAGCGATCAAAGCGTGGCGGCAGGATGACCAGCTCCGGGCACAGGTACATGGCCCGGGCGGAGGGCAGTGCGGAGTGGATATCGAAATGCCGGGCTTCGTAGTTGCAGGCGGCGATGACGCCACGCTTTCCCGGGTCACCGCCCACGGCCACCGGACGGCCCCGCAGGGCGGGGTTGTCCAGTACCTCGACCGCTGCATAGAAGCAGTCGCAGTCGATGTGGATGATCTTGCGGGTCATGACCTGTGCATCACTCGGCCTCGCCGAGTTTCATGCGCCCCCGTCCGGAGACAATGTGGTAGATTTCCCCGGATTCGCCGTGAGGTTCCGGCAGTTCGCTGGTGCGGGTGGTAACGCGGATTTCAGACAGCGACTGGCGGGCCGCGCTGCAAGCGGCGTAAGCGCCCGGATACAGCAGCTCGGGGATTTCCGGGCCGTCACGGGTGATATAGGGTTCAATATCATGGTACGGGTTCTTCATCGCCGACTCCGGCCGTTCGTCTCGTTCATTATGGGGGAATCATGAGCGCTCTGCCCACGGAAACGCAGGTGCTGATCACCGGCGCCGGCCCCACCGGGCTGGTTCTGGGTATCGCGCTGCGGCAACAGGGCATCGAGTGCATGATCATCGACCGGCTGCCGTCGCCGCTGCCCTGGTCGCGCGCTCTGGGCCTGCATGCGCGCACCCTGGAGATCTTCGATGCGCTGGGTGTGCTCGGCGAAGTCGAGGAGCGCAGTCTGGTACAGAAGGGGGTCAACGTCCATGGCGAGGGCGGGCCGTTGTTCCGCCTGGACCTGACCACGCTGGACGCGCCCTTTCCCTGGGTGCTTTCCTGCCCCCAGGCAGCCGTGGAGGAAGTCCTGGCCGCCCGTTTCCGCGAGCTCGGAGGGCTGGTGGTGCGTGACTGCGAATTGCTGGATCTTGCTCAGGGCACCACCGGCGTGGAGGCAAAAGTGCGCTTTGCCGAGCGCGAAGAAAGCGTTCGCAGCCGGTTCCTGATCGGCTGTGATGGGGCCCGTTCGCGGGTCCGGGAGCTGCTGGGTTTCGGGTTCGAGGGTGCTCGTTATCCCGACCATTTTCTGCTGGCCGATCTCGATATCCACTGGGATCTGGACCCGGAAAGTTCCCACGGCTTCCTGTTGTCCGCCGGGGCACTGATCGCGCTGCCCATGCCCGAGGGCTGGCGCCTGATCATCAATGAGCCCGCGGAGGAGGAACTGGCGCCGGAGCCGGAGCTGGAACCCTTTCGTCGGCGCCTGGCCCAGGCGCTGGGCGAGGTGCCCCCGCTGGGTGCGCCGCGCTGGCTGAGCCGTTTTTCCGTGCACCGGCGGCTCGCGGAGCATTACCGGCGCAACCGGGTACTGCTTGCCGGGGACGCCGCCCACATCCAGAGCCCGCTGGGGGCGCAGGGCATGAACACGGGCATCGGCGACGCCTTCAACCTGGGCTGGAAGCTGGCGTTGTACCTGGAAGGACGCGGCGACGGCCGGCTACTGGATACCTACGAACAGGAGCGCCGGCCCGTGGCCCGGCGCATGCTCTACAGCGTGGATCTGCTCTCGCGCAGCACCCTGGCGCGGAACCGGCCCTTCCGTTATATCCGCGATACGGTATTGCGGTTTGCGGGGCGGCGCCCGGAGACGGGCCGGCGGCTGCTGCGCCAGGCCAGTCAGCTTGACGTGCATTACCGGGCAACGCCCTTCACCGGCCAGGGCATGGGCCTGAGCCCGCGCAGCCCCGGGCCCCACCCCGGTGATCGCATGCCGGATGCACGGCTGGATGCGGTGGGCCGGGATGAAACCGTGCGGCTGCAGCAATGGCTGCGGCGAGGGCGTTTCTGCCTGGTGGCCCAGCTCGGTGGCGAAGCGCGCGAGCATACCAACGTGCTGTCCATCCATGCCCTGGCCAATCGCCTGGGCCAGGATTTCAAAGGCGCGGTGGCCATGGAACTGGTCATCGCCGAGCAACTGCCCGGTGATTACCGGGGCCTGGGCGAGGAAGACTTCCCGGGTGTCGGCATCTGGCGGGACCTTCGGGGCGAATTTCGCGCGCGCTATGGCGAGCACGATCAGCTATGGCTGATGCGCCCGGATGGTCACCTTGCCTGGCGGGGGGCGCCGGCGGACGCCGACCGTCTGCTGGAGTGGCTGGAGAGCTGGCTGCGGCGCAGGTAGCCCAGCATGGCCAGCACCAGCAGGCCATGGTGGTTCAGGGACAGGGGAAAGCTGTTGCTGTCCCGGTCTTTCAGCACGATCTTTTCCGGCTCCGGCTCGGGAACCTCCTCGACCAGCTGGATCTCATGATGCTGTTGCAGGTTTCCCCGGCGGTAATCCGGGTGCTCCGAAAAGGCCGTGGCGGAAAGGCTTGCCGCGGCCTCGCCGTCGCCGGTGTCGGTCAGCACCAGGTCAAAGGTGAACGACTCCCCGGCTGCCAGGGCGGGGTCGTCGGCGCTGCATCGCCAGTCGCCGCCCTCCGGTTCGCAGTCCCAGTCCTCGCCCGGCAGTTCCAGTGACAGCCGGTCCGGCAGGGTCAGCACCAGCCCGCTGTCGGCAATCCCGTTGTGGGTACTGTCGTTGCGCAGTTTCAGCGGCAGGGAGAACTGGCTGTTGAGCTCGTAATAAATTGCGGCCTCCTCGAACGAGGGTCTCGCGTCCACCACCGGATGGCCCTGCGCGGCGGTGATCTCCTCGATCCAGTCGACGAAGTTGATCACGCGGGTGTAAATGCTGGGCCGGATCTCATCATTCTCCTGGAATCCGCAATCCGCCGTGCCGGCGCTTACCGCGCCGGTGATCCAGGGGTAGCCGGAGCGGGTGATGAAAAGCGGGCCGCCGCTGTCACCGGCGCAGGCGTCCTGACCGTACTCCTCATCTTCCGGAGGGTCCGGTTCCCAGGCGCAGATCATGTTTTCCGTGACGGTGTTGCCGCCCCATTTCTGGTTGCAGCTCTGGTTGTCGATCCAGTCCAGGCGAACGTGCTGAAGCTCGTCGGAGCCTCCGGAGTCCGGGCCTGTCTCGCCCCAGCCAAGCAGTTCCAGGTTGTCGCTGGTGGTGATCTCCACTTCGTTGCGCTGCATGGCGGCGTCGGGGATGCTCACAGTATCCAGTGAAACCGGCTCGGCCAGCCGCAGCAGGGCAATGTCACTGTCCAGGGTGCTGCTATTGAAGTCAGGGTGGATGAAGAAGTCGCTGATATCATGACGGTCATCTTCCCCGTCGGAGAGTCGGGGCTGGTCGAGCATTACCTCCAGGGGGCCAGCGTCGCTCAGCTCATCCACGCAGTGGGCGGCGGTGATCAGCCAGTGGGGGGCGAGCAGGCTGGCCCCGCAGGTCTGGAAAAGCTCACCGTCTCGTTCTTCCAGCACGGCGGCCATCCAGGGAAACTCCGGCCCGGCGTCCTCGCCGCCGACCACAAGGGGCGTGAGCCCGGCCCGGGCGGGCAATCCCGCCGCAAGCAGGGCACAGAGCAGGATGGCTGAGCGGTATCGTGACATCGAGTTGGTGCAATGCTGTGATGGTCGGTCCATGATACGAGCGGCTTCGGAAAGCGTCCGTGAACCGGGACGTCAATCCGACAGGCGGGAGGCGTGGACCAGCCAGTGGCCGTCGTGACTGCGCGCCCGGGCCAGGGTCCTGCGCAGATGATCCAGGATCCGCTCCAGGGCCATGTCCGGAGCATTCACCTGGAGCAGTGCCCCGCGCAGTCCCGGACAGTGCCGCTCCAGCTGGCTGAGCAGCCTCTCGGCATCTTCGCTGCGGGTGCAGGGCAGCAGGATCGCCAGGGTCTGTTCATCGAAGCGCGCGGCCACGTCGCTGCGCCGCAGGCGCTGGTTGATCCGGTCGGTGAGCGCCAGCAGTTCCGTTCTGCTGTCCACGCCCAGCAGGGCCACCGCCAGGTCGCCGGCGAGCCGGTCATGCAGCGGCAGCAGCCAGCCGGCGGTGTGCACCAGCGCCTGCTGGCTGAGCAGTCCGGTTTCGGCATCCTGCCAGGTGGCCTCCTCCGCCATGCGGGCGAGTACCTGATTGCGGTAGAGCATCATGGCAAAGTACAGCAGGCACACGATCAGCGCGGCCAGCAGAAACAGGGTGGCCGCGTCGGGCGGCTGCTCCCAGTACTCCAGGCGCAGCCACAGCGCCGGAATCACCAGCAGCGTGGCCGCGACCAGGGTGTAGAGAAAGCGGCGCAGGCCGTGAATCAGCCCGGCGCTGAGCACGGCCACGGCGATCAGCGCCAGCAACGGCGGTGGCGAGCCCGGGTCCAGCACCAGTAGCCCGGCCAGCGGGATCAGGTCCATTGCGGCGGCGGGTGCTTCGGTGCGCCGGGTGCCGGAACGGGCCAGCAGTGCCTGCATGCCGAGGTAGAGCACCAGGAAAAACCAGATGACAAGTCCCGGCAGGGGTTTGAACAGCTCCGGATGACGGGCAAAGTAGAGAGTGACCAGCAACGCGAACAGCGCGCGGGTGGAAAACTGGAGCAGTTTCAGGCTGCGCTCCGATGCAATGGAACGAGGCAGATTCATGGCGCGGACAACTCCCCGGGAAACCCGCTTATGGTGCGTGATCTTCTTTCCGGAATAAAGAAGATTTCCGGTACACTCACCTGAAAAAAGGATGGACACTTGAACGCGGACCTGCACGCTCCCCTTCGGGATAACGTACGACTGCTCGGCGAGATGCTGGGCCATACGCTTCGCGACCAGGAAGGCGAGCAGCTTTATGAGCTGGTCGAAAGGGTTCGCCGGGTGGCGGTGGATGTGCGCGCCGACGGCATGGCCGACATGGAACGGCTGGAGTCCGTGCTCGGCGCGCTGGATGAGGAGCAGCTGCTGGACGTGGCCCGCGCCTTCAGCCAGTTCCTGAGTCTCGCCAATATCGCCGAACAGCACCATCGGGTGCGTCTGCGCCGGCAGCGGCGCGATTACGAAGCGGAACCGGGGGAGGCGGAGTCTCTGGGCTCGGTGGTCGAGCGTCTGCTCGAAGCGGGCATCGGACGCGAGGATATCCGCCAGTTGCTGGGCAGGATGTCCATCGAACTGGTGCTGACCGCCCATCCCACGGAAACCAGCCGGCGCACCATGATCCGCAAGTACGATCGCATTGCCGATCTGCTTGCCCGCCTGGACCGCATGGATCTGGCGCCGGAAGAGTCCCGGGCCGCGCACGACGACCTGCAGCGCACCGTCGTCTCGGCCTGGTGTACCGACGAGATCCGCCACCGCCGGCCCACACCGGTGGACGAGGCCAAGTGGGGATTTGCCACCATCGAGCAGAGTCTCTGGCATGCGGTGCCGCGGTTCCTGCGCGAACTGGACATGGTGGCCGAGGACCAGCTCGGCGGCCCGCTGGACAGCGGCGTGCACCCCTTCCGGATCGCCTCCTGGATGGGCGGGGACCGCGACGGCAACCCCGGTGTCACGGCCCGGGTTACCCGCGAGGTGCTGCACCTGGCCCGCTGGATGGCCGCGGATCTGTACCTGCGGGACATCGACAACCTGCTTGGCGAGTTGTCCATGAGCACGGCCAGCGAGGAACTGCTGGCCCGCACGGGGCCTTCCCGGGAACCCTATCGGGTGCTGCTGCGGCAGGTGCGCTCCGGGCTGCACAATACCCGCGAGCGCATGGAGGCATTGCTCGCTGGCCGCGAGCCTTCGGGGCACCCCTGGTATGCCACCACCGGGGAACTGGCGGAACCGCTGATGCTGGTGGATCGCTCCCTGCGGGCCTGCGGCATGGGCGAGCTGGCCGACGGCGACCTGCGCGACACCCTGCGCCGCGTTCACTGCTTCGGCATCAGTCTGCTGCGGCTGGATGTCCGCCAGGACGCGGGCCGGCACGAGCAGGCCATGGATGCGATTACCCGGTACCTGGGCCATGGCAGCTACCAGGCGTGGGAGGAGACCGAACGCCGGAACTTCCTGATCAATGAGCTGTGCGGACGGCGGCCGCTGGTGGACGGGCGCTTTCGCGAGAGCCCGGAGTGCACCGCGGAGGTCGCCGAGGTGCTCGACACCTGTGACGTGATTGCCGAACACGAGCCCGAGGCCCTGGGCGCCTATGTGATCTCCATGGCCCGGGCGCCTTCGGATGTGCTGGCAGTGCTGCTGCTCCAGCGCCAGGCGGGCGTACGCGAGTTCATGCGTCCGGTGCCGCTGTTCGAAACGCTTGATGATCTGGAAAACGCCGCCGAGACCATGGCGGGTCTGCTGGATTCGCGCTGGTACCGCAGGCAGGTTGCCGACGGGCAGGAGGTCATGATCGGCTATTCCGATTCGGCCAAGGATGCCGGGTTCCTGGCCGCAGCCTGGGCACAGTACCGCGCCCAGGAGCAGCTGGCCGCACTGTTTCGCAATCACGAGATTCCGCTGACCCTGTTCCACGGCCGCGGCGGTTCCGTCAGCCGGGGTGGAGCCCCCACGCGCATGGCAATGCTTTCCCAGCCACCGGGGTCAGTGGACGGGCGCATCCGGGTTACCGAGCAGGGCGAAGTGATCCGCTTCAAGTACGGTCTGCCCGGCGTGGCCGTGCAGAACCTGGAGCAGTACCTGGCCGCCACCCTGGAAGCGACCCTGCTTCCCCCGGTGGCGCCGCGACTGGAATGGAGGCGGGAGATGGATCTGCTCACGCACCGCTCCATGAAGGTGTACCGGGAGGTGGTCCGGGATACGCCGGAACTGGTCACCTATCTGCGCACCGTGACCCCGGAGCAGGAACTGGTACGCCTGGCGCTGGGCAGTCGTCCGGCTCGCCGCACCCAGGACGCAGGCATCGGTTCGTTACGGGCGATCCCCTGGGTTTTCGCCTCCCGAAGGGA
>SLJS01000107.1 GCA_007135015.1 Alcanivorax sp.
AGTTCAGAGATTGGCGAAGTGGTCAAGACCATCACAAGCATCGCCCAGCAGACAAACCTTCTTGCCCTGAACGCGACCATTGAGGCCGCCCGTGCCGGCGATGCCGGTCGCGGATTTGCGGTGGTTGCCAACGAGGTCAAGGAACTGGCCAGGGAGACCAGTCGCGCAACGGAGGATATCGGAAAGCGTATCGACGCCATTCAGACCGGCGTGGATGACGCGGTCAACGGAATCGGAAGGATCAGCGAGGTGATTCACAAGATCAACGAGGTGCAGGGCTCCATTGCCTCCGCGGTGGAGGAGCAGACCATCACCACCAACGACATCGCCTCGCGGATCGGTGAGGCGGCGTCCGGAACCAATGAAGTGGCGGGTAGCATCAGTGGTGTTGCAACGGTCGCCGAGAGCACCCGTTCCGGAGTGGACAGCATGCGCCAGGCCGCAAGGGAGCTTGGCGAGCTTGCAGCAAGCCTGCAGAAGCTCATGGATGAGTCCATGACGGCTCAGGATGAGCAGGGCTGAAATGTCCGGACCGAGGGAGCGGCTATGCGTATGGATGTCCTGATCGTCGACGACTCACGCGCAATGCGGACCCTGCTTTCGGGGCAGCTCGAGGAGCTGGGTTTCCGTTGCGACGAAGCAGACGGCGGAAGCTGCGCACTCGAAAAGCTGGACGGCTGCGAGCATGCTCCCCGCGCGATACTCGTTGACTGGAATATGCCCCGCATGAACGGCCTGGAGTTGATTGGAGAGATTCGGGCCCGGGCAGCCCTTGATGCCGTACCGGTTGTGGTGGTTACGAGCGAGACCGGCATCGAGGAGATGCGCGCCGCGGTGCGGGCGGGCGCCAACGAGTATCTAATTAAGCCCTTCTCGCGCGAGGAGCTCTCCGAGCGTCTGATGCTGGCGGGGGTGCCGCCCGAATGAAGGAAGCTCGGGTGCTGGTGGTCGATGATTCGGCGGCTGTAAGGCAGATGATACGTTCGGTTTTGCTGGAGGACCCGGGCATCTGCGAAGTGATCACCAGGCCGGGGGGCGAAGAGGCGCTGTCGAGGCTGGCATCCGGCGATATCGATATCATTGTTCTCGACATTGAAATGCCCGGCATGAATGGGCTGGAGGTGTTGCGGCGGATCCAGGCGGAGAGGCTGAATGTACCGGTCATTGTCTTCAGTTCGGCAACCCGGGAAGGCGCGGATGTGACAGTCAATGCGCTTGCACTGGGCGCCGTGGACTTCGTTACCAAGCCGGCCGGGACCAGCAGCTTTGACGATGCGCGGGAATATGTACGCACCAGGCTGATGGGCAGTATTCGGGCCGTGCTCGGCAGAAGGCCCGACGCGGCCGCCCGGGAGAATGCAAGGCGCCGAGGCCCGACCGCGCGTACCGGGCGAATTGCCGCGGTGGTAATTGCGGCATCGATGGGAGGGCCTCATGCCCTGGGGAAGCTTCTTGCCGGGTTGCCGAGAGACCTGGAGGTGCCGGTATTTATTGTTCAGCACATGCCCCCGCTCTTTCTCAGTGTCTTTGCACAACGGCTGGCCGAGTCCGTGCATCCCGCGGTTCGCGAATGTGGTTCGGAAGCGGAGGTTACCGCCGGCAGTATCTGGCTTGCGGCCGGAGGCCGTCACATGGAAGTGGTGCGCCGGGAGCGAAAGGTCCGTGTACGGATGGTGGAAGGAGACCCGGTCAACTTTTGTCGTCCGGCCGCCGATATTCTGTTTGCCAGCGCTGCGGGGGTATACGGATCGGGCGTTCTGGGGGTTGTCATGACAGGCATGGGCCAGGATGGTCTGGATGGCGCCCGCAAGGTCCTGTCGGCGGGCGGCGAAGTAGTTGTTCAGGATCATGACAGCAGTGTGGTCTGGGGCATGGCCGGCAGCGTTGTCCGTCACGGCCTTGCCAGCGCAATTGTCCCTCTCGGGGATCTCGGCAGCGAGATTGCTCAGCGCGTGCGCATGTCCGCCCGGGCGGACGCTGGCCTGCCGGGCAGGCGGTGAAGTCAGCGGAAAAATTGACCGGAGTAGTGCGGCTATGGCCCTGTCAAGCAGGAACTTCGAATTTGTTCGTGAACTGTTGCACGAGGAAGCGGCCGTCGTGTTGCAGGCGGACAAGGAGTATTTTGTCGAGCGCCGCCTGGAAGGCCTTGGCGGAGCATACGAGAAGGCTTCCGCCGATCAGGTCGTGGAAATGCTGCGAAGCTCTCAGGATGGGGAGCTGAAGACCAGAGTGGTCGAATCCCTGTTGGTTCATGAAACTTCGTTCTTCCGTGATCCCGGTCTGATGACCCATCTTGCCGATACCGTGATTCCCGACCTGGTGGCAAAGCGATCAGGAGCCCGGAGTCTGCGCATATGGTGTGCGGCGTGCAGTACGGGCCAGGAGCCCTATACGATAAGCTTGCTCCTGCAGGAGCATCTTGATTCACCGGCCGACTGGGATATCCGGATTCTGGCAAGCGATGTTTCCGGGCAGGCGCTTGATCGAGCCAGGGCCGGGCGTTACAGCATCACCGACGTAAACCGTGGCTTGCCCGTCAGATTGCTTGTCCGGTACTTTCAGCAGCAGGGTCTGGTGTGGCAGGTCAATGAGAGCACGCGAAGCATGGTTGAATTCCGGCAAATCAATCTTGTGGAGAGCTGGCCTGAGCTGCCCGTATTCGACCTGGTGCTGTTGCGCAATGTGCTGATCTATTTCGGTGAGGATTCAAGGCAGACCGTGCTGGAGCGCCTGCATGGACAACTGGCGGGTGACGGATACCTGGTTCTTGGTGGCACCGAGCGGATTGTCGCGCCGAGATGGCGGCTGGCCAGGAAACAGGCGCCGTCCCCCTTTTATCAACCGATAGCAGAGAGCAAGGTCTCATGAATGACAACAGGGAAGATTCCGCTGATCATCAGGGCGAGCTGGAAGAGGTTCTGCGCAGAGTTTTCGTGGAACTACTGCGCCTGGAAGCAGCGCCGCTAGGACAATGGCAGCCGGAAAAAGGCTGGGTTCGGGGCGCGGCGGTGGATATCGCGGGTGCCTGGAACGGTCGGGTCCGGGTCCTCTGTGACCGGGAGCTGGCCGGGGCCCTTGGCGCAGCCATGTTCCGGGTACCGGTGGATACCCTGCAGGCGCATGACATGACCGATGCCGTCTGTGAGCTGACCAATATCATCGCCGGCAACATCAAGCCCCTGCTTCCGGCCCCTGCGCAGCTTTCCTCGCCAGTCAGCGATCATTCGCCTGAACTGTCCCCAACGGCGGCCGTACGCGCCTGCATGACGATCGGTGAGCGTTTCAAGGTGGCGGCCGAGCTTGATCCCGTGTAACGCTCTTCTGAAAGTCCGGGGAGTACGGTAGCCGTACCGTGCGAATTCCGGGCGGCTACAGCCTGGCGGGGGGAACGGATATTTGAAGGCCTTCGTCTGTCCATGATAATGGAAAAGCAGCCACCACCACGAGGCCTTGGCTTTCAGAATGCCGGCGCCGGCACGACAGCTTCTGTACCTCCTGACGATCATCGCGGGGCTTGCGGTGGCGGCGCTGGCCGTTTTGCTGTGGCAACACGAGGCCTTGTCGCCGCCGGAAGACGCGCCCCAGGCAGCTGCCGAACGGCTTTCCGATGAGCCGGTTTCCCCGGTACAGGCTCCCCGGGAAGCGCCTCCGACGGTGGCGCCGGAGGACACCGCCGCTACCGAGGCCCCCTCCGCGCGTGCCCGGGCCCGCGCCGCGCTGGAAGACCTGGACCCCGGCGAGCTCTTTCTCCCGGACGGAACCGGCATCCTCCCGCGCGATGCCCGCACGCGGATGGCGCTGGAGACACTTGATGCCCGCCTGCCCGATACCGAACGTCGGCAGGAGATGGCCGCCCTGCGCGACTGGCTGGACGAGGCGCTGCCGGGCCCCGCGGCCGAGGATGCGCAGCAACTGTTTCGTGCCTGGCGGGCTTACCAGGACGAGCTGCGGGAGAGCTTCCCGCACGGCCGCTCCGAGGATGGCCTGGAAGCTGCCCGCGAGCGTCTCGACGGGCTCATGGCGTTGCGGCGGAAACATTTCGGCGAGCAGGACGGGCAGGCGCTTTTCGCCACCGGCGAGGCCCAGTCCCGGTTCTATCTCGAGGCCATGGCCGTCCAGCGGGACCCGGACCTGACCGAGCGCCAGCGGCGCGAGCGCACCCGTGCCCTGCGTAAGAACCTGCCCGATGAAGCCGCGGAGCTCCACCGCCGTGCCGTGGCGGACCCGCAGCTGCGCGAACAGGTCCGGCGGCTCCGCGAACAGGGTGCCAGCGAGGCGGAGGTGCAGCACCTGCGCGAACAGCACCTGGGGGTCGAGGCGGCCGAGCGGTTGCGCCGCATGGACCAGCGACGGCGCGAACGGGCGGAGCAGTACCGGGCCGTGCGCGAGCGCGCCGCGCCGATCTTCCGCGCCGGGCTGGACGAGCGCGACCGCCGCGAGCAGCTCGATGCATTGCTGCGCCAGCACTATGACAAAGGCGAGATCCCCGCGGTACGGGCCCGGCTGGAGCGACAACTGGCGGAGGAATGATTTTGCCGGGTTTTCCTCGTGTGAGCCGGACCGGGACAGTATCATTGCCGCCATGACCGATTTCCATCTGCGCAGCGCGGCCGAGGTGATCCGCAACGGCGGCCTTGTGGCCTACCCCACCGAGGCGGTGTACGGGCTGGGTTGCGATCCGCGGAACGAGCAGGCCGTCGAACGACTGCTGCGGCTCAAGGGCCGCTCCGTGAAGCAGGGGCTGATCCTGCTGGCCGCGGACGTGGAGCAGTTGCGGGACTGGATGGACCTCGATGAAACGCAGCGGAACTGGCTGGCGGAGCAGTGGCCGTCGGCCCGGACCTGGCTGGTCACACCATCGGAGATGGTGCCCCGGTGGATTACCGGAGAGCACGACCGGGTTGCCGTGCGGGTAAGCGCTCACCCTGTTGCGCGGACCCTGGCGGAGTACGCCGGCACCCCCATTGTCTCCACCAGCGCCAACCGCAGCGGCGAGCCGGCGGCGCGCAACCGGTTCCAGGTGGGCAGGCGCCTGGGCGCCGGCGTGGATTTCATCGTCACCGGCGAGTGTGACCCGGCGGCCAGGCCCTCCACCATTATCGATCTGGAGAGTGGTCGGGTGGTGAGGGAGTAAAAGGGGCAAGGGACAAGGGGCAAGGAGCAACGAGCAAGGGGCGAGTGGCGAGGAGAAGCGGCCGGTGTTCGGTCGTCAGCGGTCGGATGCAAGGTGCGCATTGCGCACCCTGCCCACAATTGCCAGGTGCGGCTCTTCCGCGCACGGCCTTGCTGGAGAGTTCCCTCTCCCCTTGTGGGAGAGGGACAGGGAGAGGGGGGAAGGAATTACGGGAAAGCGTCGAGCAGTGCGGCTTGCGTAGCGTCACCCTCTCCCCAGGCCCCTCTCCCATCAAGGGAGAGGGGTTTTAATGGCACGGCCCTGCTGGAGGGTCCCCTCTCCCCTTGTGGGAGAGGGACAGGGAGAGGGGGAAGGAATTACGGGAAAGCGTCGAGCAGTGCGGCTTGCATAGCGTCACCCTCTCCCCAGGCCCCTCTCCCATCAAGGGAGAGGGGCTTTACTGGCACGGCCCTGCTGGAGGGTCCCCTCTCCCCTTGTGGGAGAGGGACAGGGAGAGGGGGGGCGAATAACGGGAACGCATTGAGCCGTGCGGCTTCCGTAGCCTTCCCCCTCTACCGCCAGGGGGGAGAGGCTTTTACGACAACTTCATCCAGGGCACAAGGGGAGAAGGAAGATGACCGACGTTTCGGTGGACAGCGTGAAGGACTATCTCCTCGGCCTGCAGGACCGCATCTGCGCGGAGCTGGAGGAAGAGGACGGTGGCGGGCGTTTCCACGAGGACAGCTGGCAGCGTGAGGCCGGAGGTGGCGGGCGCACCCGGGTGCTTGCCGAAGGCAACGTCATTGAAAAGGGCGGCGTGAATTTTTCCCATGTCTTCGGCGATGAACTGCCGCCAGCCGCCAGCGCCAGCCGCCCGGAGCTGGCCGGGCGCAGTTTTCAGGCCATGGGGGTTTCGCTGGTGATTCATCCGCGCAATCCGTATGTACCGACCAGCCATGCCAACGTGCGTTTCTTCGTGGCCGAGAAACCCGGCGAGGATCCGGTCTGGTGGTTCGGCGGCGGCTTCGATCTCACGCCCTTCTACGGGTACGAAGAAGACTGTGTGCACTGGCACCGGGTCGCCCGCGACGCCTGTGAGCCGTTCGGCGAGGACATCTATCCCGAGTTCAGCAAGTGGTGCGACGACTATTTCGTCATCCGCCATCGCAACGAACCCCGTGGCATTGGCGGGCTGTTCTTCGACGACCTGAACCGTTTCGACTTTGATACCAGTTTCGCGTTGATGCGAAGCATCGGTGATGCCTACCTGCCCGCCTACCGGCCCATCATGAACCGCCGCAAGCATATTGAATGGGGAGAACGGGAACGCAATTTCCAGCTCTACCGGCGCGGACGCTATGTGGAGTTCAATCTTGTGTATGATCGCGGTACGCTTTTCGGGCTGCAGTCCGGCGGGCGCACCGAGTCCATACTGATGTCGCTGCCACCGCTGGTGCGCTGGGACTACGACTGGCATCCGGAGCCCGGCTCGGCGGAAGCCGAACTCCATGAACGATTCCTGGTCCCCCGGGACTGGCTGGCTTCGGCCGGCAATCGCTGAGAGGTACCGATGGGCTATTACGCGGTCTTGGGCAATCCGATCGAGCATTCACGCTCGCCGGAAATCCATCAGGCCTTCGCTGCCCAGCGCGGCGAGCCCATGGATTATCGTCGTATTCTTGCACCGGAGGATGATTTCGCCGGCGCGCTTCGCGAGTTCTTCCACTCCGGCGGCGTCGGCGCCAACGTGACCGTCCCGTTCAAGGAAGAAGCCTTTGCACTCTGCGAGAAGACCACCGAGCGGGCCACGCTGGCCGGAGCGGTGAACACGCTCTGGCTCCAGCATGACATGCTGTTCGGCGACAATACCGACGGCCCCGGTCTGGTTGCCGATTTGCGGCAAAACCTGGGCTGGGAAATCGCCGGCCGCCGCGTACTGGTGCTGGGCGCCGGCGGCGCCGTGCGCGGAGTCCTCGGGCCGCTTCTGAAGGAAAGCCCGCTGGAGCTGGTTATCGCCAATCGCACCGTCGCCAGGGCCGAACGGCTGGCCGAACGATTCAGTGACCGGGGTCCGGTGCGGGCCAGCAGCTACGAGGCACTGGACGGGAGCTTCGATCTGATCATCAACGGCACTTCCGCGGGCCTGGGCGGGCAGATGCCCGAGCTGGACAAGCGTGTGCTCGCCGTCGGAGGCCATGGCTACGACATGGTCTATGCCAGTGAGCCCACTGCCTTCATGCGCTGGGCGAAAGACCTCGGGGGCGAAGCCTCCGACGGCTTCGGCATGCTCGTGGAGCAGGCCGCCGAAGCCTTCGTGATCTGGCACGGCTGGAGGCCGGAGACGGTCAGCGTCATCGACAGGCTCAGGTAGAAGCGCCGAGCCCCGAGCGCCGAGATAGCGCGGCTTCGCCGCGCACCACCCCGACCCACCAGGGCCTCGCAGCGTTCAGCTCGTTCCGGGGGCTGGTCCATCGGGAGGAACTGTTATTCCGCCTCCGCCACTTCGCAGAGGAAGGAAGTACGGGAAAGCGTCGGGCAGTGCGGCTTCCGTAGCGTCACCCTCTCCCCTGGTGAGGGTGTCGTGAAAACCCTTACTGACTGCCCCCGCGCTCACGATTGGAAGCCTCCCCCTGCGAAGGGGGGCGGAGGGGGGAAAAGGTCCGTCCCAATGGACGGACCGCCGCCGGAGCGAGCCGAGCTCTGCGAGGCTCCGGGCCGCGCAAGCGGTATGGAGGGGGAGG
>SLJS01000083.1 GCA_007135015.1 Alcanivorax sp.
CGGCCATCACCCTTATAGGTATAATGCGGCACTTCATTGTTCCGGCCCGCCAGAAGGATCCCCGAATGCAGGGTGAAAAGATCCGGTTTTATTCCCTGAGCCGCCCGGACCGGGTGAATCGGGAGTTCGTCATGGCCACCCTCGGCCATGTACTGGGCGCGCGCTTTCATCTGCCCGGCGCCCACCGACCGCGCGGCGGTCATGGGGTCGGCGAGGACTTCTGCGGCCTGGTGGTCGCCGCGTCGCCGGACCCGGCCGGCGACGACCTCCTCATTGAGGCGCTGAACGATCTGGGATTGCGCCAGGTGCGTCTGGACTACAGCTACGAGAGCGCCGCCGGACATACCGGTCGCTTTCTCGGCAGGCTCATCGACAGCGGCTTTTCCGTGCTTCTTCATCTGGTCCAGCCCTATAACGAGGCCCGGGCCATGCCGGGTGAGCAGGCGAGCGAACGCTGGCGCGCCTTCGTGCGCGAGACACTGGACCAGTGGGGCCCGCATGTGGAAATGGTGGAGGTGGGCTCCACCATCAACCGCAAGCGCTGGGCAGGTTATGAACTGGAAGGCTGGGTGGCGGCCTGGACCATTGGCCACGAGGAAACCCGCCAACGCGGACTGCCGCTGCTCGGTCCCAACGTTACCGATTTCGAACCGGTCTACAACGAAGCACTGCTGTCGATCCTGAAAAGGCGGAAGCTGCTTCCCGACATCCATACCAACAACATCTTCGCGGAACGGACCATCGAGCCGGAGGCCTGGGACCACAAGATTCTCGGCCCCTGGGCCGCGCCCATGCTCAAGGCCAACCTGGTGCGCAAGGTGCGTATTGTCGCCGCCACCGCGGAACGTTACGGGCTGGAGCGCACCATCTCCACCAATGCCTTCTGGACCACGCCGCGCATCAACCGGATCCTGAGTGACGTGGAGCACAAGCAGGCGGACTATCTGGCCCGCTACATGGTGCTGGTCGCCGCATCCGGAGCGCTGACCCGTGCCTACTGGGGCCCCATGGTCAGCCAGCGCGAAGGCATCATTGACGACGGCACCGGGCACTATCCGGAGCTGGAGCAGGTCACCTACTACGGCACGGCCTTCGGCGATGTATCCGACTGGCGCCGTCGACCCGCCTTCCATGCTCTGCGCCAGTTCCACCATTCCGTGCCCGGCCGCCACTACGAAGGCCCCGTGGAGACCGGCCATGGCCTGGAAGTGCACCGCTTCCGGGGTGCCAACGACCAGCTCCATCTGGTCTGGACCATGAACGCGCGCTGCGCCGTGCTGGAAGACCTCTATCGCCGGGAAGACCTGGACAACGCCGACTTCGTCGACCGCGACGGCACACCACTGGCCGAGCGACCCGAACTGGTTACCGAGTCGCCCCTGTATATCCGCTGGCCTGGCAGCGAGGACATCAGGGTCAGGGAAAACATCGGCCCGCTTCCCGGCCTTTCCATCGCCGCCCATCGCACCGGCGGACAGCATTATTATTTCCGTGATCAGCAATGGCGGGGCATGGTGTTTGCCTCCAGCCGCGAACAGGCCCGGTTGCTCCTCGAGTCCCTGCATCCGGACCGCATCGGCGATGCATCCGAGCAGAAGAGCCTGCGCCGGGCGCGCAACGCGATCTGGAAGATTGCCGATCCCCGTGACCCGGATGATTCCTCACTGGTGGTCAAGCAGCCGGTGCGCCTTCGCCTGAACAAGAAACTGCAGGACCGCTTCAAGCCTTCCAAGGCACGGCGGAGCTGGAACGGTGCCTGCGAGCTGCTGCGCCGGGGCATTCCCACACCGATGCCGGTGGCCTGGTTCGAACGCCACGACCGGGTCGAATTACTGCAGAACTGGTACCTGTGCGACTTCATGGAAGGCAACCTTTCGGTGCGCCGTTTCTTCACCAGGTTCGCCCGGGGTGAAACGCAATACCGGGGCGTGCGCGACGAGGATTTCTACCGCCAGCTGTGTGATTTCCTGCTGGACATGCACCGACGCGGGGTATTCTTCCGCGACCTCTCCGGGGGCAATATCCGCGTGGCGCTGCGCGAAGACGGGTCGCTGGGGTTCTCGCTTATCGATACCGGACGAGCACGGTTTTCCAACAACCAGGCGACGATGGGGCAACGCATTTCCGATCTGACCCGTGCCTGTTACAAGCTTCACTGGCCGGGACGGATGCGGTTCATGGCCATGTATCTGGGCGCGCTGCGCAAGTCCTTTACGCTGCTCTACCGGATTCCCTTTCACCTCTATGATCTGAAAGCGGGAGCCAAGCGGCGGCTGAAGGGCAAGTAGAAAGTAGCCCGGATGCAGGCCAAAGGCCGTAATCCGGGGAGCCTCCCGCAGCGGACACAACCCTCCCACGCCGCGATTGACCCTGGCGAGCACCGGCCACTTCGCGGCCCCGGGTTGCGCTTCGCTTCACCCGGGCTACGCCAGTACCACTCAGTGCCTTGCCAGCTTGCGCCAGATCAGCCCGTCCGGCCGTTGTATCCCGGTGTGGACATAGCGCAGCGTATTCAGGTGCTGCAGATTGTAGCGCAACATGCCCAGCGCATCGGCGTGTCCGCAAAACAGTAGTTGATCCCCGTACTCAAGCAGGGTCTCCCCATCGGGAAGAAGTTCCACCCGCTCACCGCGACGCAGCATCAGCGGCATGCAGTCCAGCTCGTGTTCACGATTGCGCGGATCCCGGCAGACACAGCCCAGACTGATCGGTTCGCCTTCCGCCAGCGCCAGCATGACCGCCGGGCAGGAAGCCTCACTGATCTGCACACTCCAGCTCTCCGGCGTGTAGTCATGACAGGCCTGGCGCAGCCGTTCGGCGAGCTGCCGGTTCCAGTCGTTGCCCTGCTGGCGCGCGCGCTCCAGGAATTCCCCCAGCAATGGAGAGGCCAGCAGCGACAGCAGCCGGGTGGTCACGATATAGCTGGACTGCACTACCAACTCCGGGGCCGCCGCCTCGAACAGCGCCTTGTTTTCCAGGCGATTTTCCACCGCCACCAGATACAGATCCTTTTGCAACTGACGGGCGGTCATGATGATCGAAAGGTTGTCGGCGTCGTTGCCGGTGGCCGCCACCACCGCCGAGGCCTCGTGAATGCCGGCCTCCTGCAGGGTGACCGCTTCGGTGCCCTTGCCACGGATGCTCCGCGGCGGGCACTGATTCTCCCCCGGAGCCGGATCGACCACCACGACCTCCACCCCGGCCTCGCGCAAGCCACGGTACACGGGCTTACCTTCCTCGCCGAATCCGCACAGGATCCAGGTGCCTTCCGGCGGCCGGACCCGGTCCGGAAGCCTCCGCCCGGGCAGGGACGACAGCCAGTCGTAGACGCGATGGCTGTCCGGCGCCCGTAACGCCAGCGCCAGACGATCAGCGAAGTCCTCGCCGGCATTGATCACCGCGTCGGTGCCGAACGAATACATGTTGGCCATGGTCTCCGGTTGCCGCGCCCGGCAACAGACCTTCACCCTGGGATGGAGCAGGCGCGCGGCAATGGCCACCCGCAGATTGGTGTGATCGTCATTGGTGACGGCGAGCACGCCCACGCACCATTCATGTTTCAACCCGGCGGTGAGGAGGTTTGCCGGGATACCGGCATCCATGCAGAATGCGGGAACATGCGCGCCCATGTCCTTGACGCTCAACTCATCAATATGAGCACGATCGCTGTCGATCACCACAACACGGCGGCCCCGGTCGGCGAGCGCGCGCACCAGAAGCCTGCCATTATCACCGTACCCGCAGACCAGGTAGAACGGCTCGCAGAGTCCCTGGATCCGGCCCTGCAGGCGTAGATTCTCCAGTGACTGGCGGAAGGCCGGGTCCTGCAACAGAGAGATGATGCTGCCCACCGCATACAGCCAGGAAAAGACCGTCATGTAGATACTGGCCAGGGTCCACATGCGCTGTGCATTGGTAAACTCGTAGGGAATCTCGCCAAAACCGATGGTGCTGCCGGTATAGCTGACCACATAGAAGGCCTGGAAGATGCTCATGCGCCAGGGCTCGCCCTGGTCGTCCATGCCGGGAACCAGAGTAAAGCCCAGCACGGCCACGCTATAGGCGCTGATGACCACGATCAGCGGCACACGCATGCGCCGCATGAAAAGCGGAAGGACCGAAGCCATCGTCGGTTACCGGTGAAGGCTGACGGTTTCCACCGTCAGCAGCACGCCGGAGAGCAGATTCGCCAGCAGGGCCCCGCCGGACAGCGAGACGATACTGGCCATGACCATGGGTGTCAGTCCGGTATCCGTCACATGCACCGCCACCGCCCAGACAACCGCCGCGGCAATGAGCTGCAGGTCCGCCACCAGGCTGGAGGCAAGCAGCACAGCGCCGATCTGTGTGCGCTCGCCGAACTTGAGCACCGTGGCAATCAGGCTCACCACTATGGCGGCAAAGAGCTCATAGACGTTGTGATGGTCCGGGTTGTCGATTTCTCCGTAGAAGAACCCGAAATTCAGCGTCAGTGCCAGCAGGATAAAAAAGCCGAAGACAACCTTCTCCATATTCATGGGTATTCCCCTTTCCTTTCCAGGCGGACAGCCCGGATATTGCACCAAATGCCCTGTAATTCGCGCCGCGGATGGCCGTCGTCAGGCGTGCTCGTGACTGAAACCGTAGCAGGGACTACGGTTGAAGGAGCACGTGCGCCTGACGACGGCCAGACCAAGCGAAGTGCAGGGCAAGCGTAAACGTCACTATAAAAAGAGTGCCTGAAGCCCTCTGAAAAGTCCCTGTCATCGCTCTTTCCTTCGACTACGGGAGCGGTTTGGTGCAATATCCGGGCCAGGCAGGGTTTCAGAATAATCCCCTTATATGGCGATTGTAACCCTCAGCTTGCTATGGGGAGGATCCGGAACTCGCGAACCTGCTCCATGTTGGAAAGTACAAAGGAAAGCTGGCTGGCGTTATCGGCACGATTCGTGCGAATCACCATGCGGTACTCGAAGGTCCTGCCGCTGTCAGTGAGCCGGTAGCTCATGCCCGATATGGTAAAGCCCTGTTCGCGCAGCAGCGTGCGAAGCGCCTCCTCGGGCATCACATTGTCCCGGTCGAACGAAATATGATGAAAGGCGTAGGAGTGGCCGGGAATGCGTGATTCCACGGCCCGGAAAATCGAAAGTGTGCCCAGCGCCAGCACCACGCACAGGAAGGCGGGAAAATAGAAGCCCGCGCCCAGCAGGATACCGATGGCGGCGGTAATCCAGATGGAGGCTGCGGTTGTCAGCCCGCGCACGCTGGCCCCTTCCTTGATGATGACCCCGGCGCCCAGGAACCCGATGCCGGTCATGATGCCCTGGGCGGTACGGGTGGGATCAAGCATTACGGCGCCTGCATCACCTCCAAACCAGTGTTCCTGGTACAGGGTCAGCAGCATCAGCAGGCTGGAAGCGAGACACACCAGCGTATGGGTCCGGAATCCGGCAGGCCGGCCATGATAGGTCCGCTCGAGCCCGATTACGGCCCCTGCAACCAGCGCGGAAACAAGATGCAGCCCGATCGCCCAGTGAAACTCTTCCAAACCCGATCTCCCGGAAAGTCGTTAAAAGGTGTCTCATGCCGTGCAGGCATGATACAGCCCGGGAGTCGGTATTGTCTGCCGCGGCCTCAGCGCGACAGGACCCGCTCCAGGTCACCACCATCCCGCGAGGCAAGACCAACCACGACGGAGTCCGCTGATGGGCTTGAGATCACGCCACGGCACGGATACCGTCGCGATATATGCCTCACTGCGTGGAGTCTCTCCCATGACCCGACCCGGGGAAACGCCCTTTCGATACGTCTTCCGTGTGCGCTATGGCGAATGTGATGCCCAGCAGGTGGTATTCAACGCACGCTACGGCGATTACGCGGACCAGGCCGCCACGGAGTTTCTGCGCGCCATCGGCATGGACTACCGTGATCTGCTCGAGCGCGGCCTCGACAACCAGGTGGTCAAGATGACCATGGAGTGGCAGTCCCCTGCGCGTTTCGACGAAATCCTGTGCGCCGAGGTGGAGGCCGTTCATGTCGGCAACACCTCCTACAGGCTCTTCGTCCGCTTCGTGGAGAATGAAACCCGGCGGGCCGTGGCCACGGTAGAAGCGGTCTATGTAATGGTCACCACCGATCCCTGGGAGAAGACACCTATTCCCGATGATATCCGGGGCAAGCTGGAAGAAGGCGCCCGCGGCCTGCAACTGGACCAGTCCGGCACACTCGGCGAACAGGCATAAGCGCGCCCCTTCGGGGCGCGGTGGTCGGTGGTCGGTGGTCGGTGGTCGGCGCATCTTGCCCTGGCCCGGAGATTGCGCCAATCCACTCTCATAATCCGGTTCTCTGAACGGACCCGCAGGAGCGCTGCTCGCAGCGCGAAGAATCTGACTTCGTGCCGGAATCCGGAGCCTTCGCCGCGTTGCTGGAGGGTCCCCTCGCCCCGCCGTGGGAGAGGGACAGGGAGAGGGGGGTCGAAGTACGGGAAAGCATCAAGCAGTGCGGCTACCGTAGCCTTCCCCCTCTCCCCAACCCTCTCCCACGAGGGGAGAGGGGGTTTTACGACACCCTCATCAAGGGAGAGAGGGGGCATGAAGGCAGGGCGGATGCTGGCCCTGCCCCGCAAAGCCGCGCAAGACCGACCGCCGACCGCCGACCGCCGACCACTGACCACCGACGACCGCGCCCCGAAGGGGCGCTACGCCGTCTCCATCCCCGCTTCGTACTCACCCTGGCGGGCGGTGGCGTTCAGGCGGGCACGCTTGAGGAAGGCCTCCTGAGCCGGATTCACGTTGTCCGGATTGCCCTTCCAGGCTTCCATGACCGGTTGCTGCAGCGCCCGGGCGTAGGAGAAACCGATATGCCAGGGGGTGCGCTCGCGGATACGGTTCATGGCGTCCAGGTTGGCAGTGGCCTGTTCCGGGGTCTGGCCGCCGGAGAGGAACATGATCGCGGGCACCGCGGCCGGGACCGTGCGACGCAGGGTGCGCAGGGTCTGCTCGGCCACCTGCTCCGGCGCGGCCATGGGGTGGGCCTTGCCCGGGGTGACCATGCTGGGTTTGAGAATCAGGTGCTCCAGGCTGGCGCCGTGCTCGTGGAGGGCATGGAATACGGAATGCCAGACCTGCTCGTTGACCTCGGCGGAGCGCTCCATGCTGTGGTCCCCGTCGATAAGCACTTCCGGCTCCACGATGGGCACGAACCCTTCCTGCTGGCAGACCATGGCGTAGCGGGCGAGCATCTCGGCGTTGGCACGCAGGCCCAGGGCGGTGGGATTGCGGTCGGTGATCGGGTAGACCTCGCGCCACTTGGTAAAGCGCGCGCCCTTTTCCTTGTAGTTCCGCAGCCGCTCGGCCAGCCCGTCCAGGCCGTAGGTGATCTCGTCGCCGGGGGCGCCGGGCAGCGGGCCCTTGCCCTTGTCCACCTTGATGCCCGGGACCACGCCCTGCGAGGCGGCAAGCTCGGGAATCGAGCGGCCCTGATCGTCCTTCTGGTCCAGGGTTTCCTCGTAGAGGATCACCCCGCTGATGTAATCGCCCACGCCCTCGCCGGAAAGCAGCAGGGAACGGTACTGCCGGCGGGTTTCCGCGGTGGATTCGATCCCCACGGCGTCAAAGCGCTTGGTAATGGTGGGCGTACTCTCGTCGGCGGCCAGCAGCCCCCGGCGGTCGTCCACCATGTCCTCTATGGTCTTCTGCAGCTCAGCCTGTACAGACATTCCAGCCTCCTCCAAATTCCCGAGGTGCGGATGATTGATGATTGTGGCGCGGGGAGCAAGTCCCCGCGCCGGTAATCGGCGGTCAGTACTCAGCGGTCGGAGCCGGAAAGGCCCTTGCGGCGTCTCCCCCATACTACTGACCACTGAC
>SLJS01000212.1 GCA_007135015.1 Alcanivorax sp.
CCTGGAAGATGGGAATGCCCAGGGTGCGCTCGAGCACCTCCCGGATGCGCGGGTCCGGATACTCCACCGGCTCCAGCCCGTCCCGGCGGCGCAGGTAGGGATGCACCATGTCCCCCTGGATCGGCCCCGGGCGCACGATGGCCACCTCGATGACCAGATCGTAGAAGGTCTTCGGCCGCAGCCGCGGCAACATGTTCATCTGGGCCCGGGACTCCACCTGGAAGACGCCCACGCTGTCGCCCCGGGAGAGCATTTCATAGGTGGGGCCGTCGTCCGCGGGGATGTCCTGCAGGGTGCGCGGGCCGGCCTGATAACCGCCGATGGTGTCGAGCATCTTGCGCAGGGCGGTGAGCATGCCCAGTGCCAGCACATCCACCTTCATCATGCCCAGCGATTCCAGATCCTCCTTGTCCCACTGGATCACGGTGCGTCCGGCCATGGCGGCGTTTTCCACCGGGACCAGCCGGTCCAGAGGCTCGCCGCTGATCACGAAGCCGCCCACATGCTGGGACAGGTGCCGGGGCAGCCCCGTGATCTCCAGCACCAGATGCCGGTAGAGACGGCTCAGCCGGGTATCGCCGAGACCGGCTTCGGCAAAGCGCCGGGGAAGGGTTTCCGGCCCGTCCCACCAGGCCAGGGCTCCGGCCAGGCGTTCGATACAGTCCGGGTCGATTCCCAGCGCCCGGCCCAGATCCCGCACCGCCGAGCGCATGCGCCAGCAGATGACGGTGGCGGCCAGCGCCGCCCGTTCGCGACCGTATTTTTCGTAGATCCAGGCGATGACTTCCTCGCGGCGTTCGTGCTCGAAGTCCACATCAATGTCCGGGGGCTCATCACGCTCGCGGGAGATGAAGCGTTCGAACAGCATGTTGCTGTGCGCGGGGTCCACTTCCGTGATGAACAGGCAGTAGCAGAGCACGGAATTGGCCGCCGACCCCCGGCCCTGGCAGAGGATGCCCCGGCCGCGGGCAAAGGAGACGATGTCGTGCACGGTGATGAAGTAGTGCTCGTAGCGCAGCTCTTCGACCAGGGCGAGTTCGCGCTCCAGCTGGGCGGCCACGGCTTCGGGCATGCCCGCGGGCCAGCGGCGGGCGGCGCCCTCGCGGGCCAGCTCCCGCAGGTGTTGCGCCGGACTCCGGTGCGCCGGCACCAGTTCCCGGGGATACTGGTAGTGAAGTTCGTCCAGGGAGAAGGTGCAGCGCTCGGCAATGCGCAGGCTCTCGGTCAGCAGCGCCTCCGGATAGATGCGGCGCAGCCGCTCCGGCGGGCGCAGGTGCCGCTCCGCGTTGGCGAAGCGGCGTCGGCCCAGTTGCTGCACCGGCACGTCCAGGCGCAGGGCGGTGAGTACATCCTGGAGGGGCTGGCGGGCGGCGTCATGCATGTGCACATCGTTGGCGGCCACCATGGGCAGGCCGAGCTGTTCGGCCAGGTCTCGCAGGTACAGGTAGCGGCCGGCATCCCGGTCTTCCTGGAGCAACTCGCAGGCGATCCACAGCCGTTCGTCGAAGTGAGCGCGCAGCCAGTGGCCGTGCGCGCTGTCCAGGTCCTGCTCCAGGGTGGGGCACCAGAGGCAGAGACAGCCATGCTCCAGTGTCGCCAGGTCGTTGGCTTCCAGCCGGTAGTGTCCCTTTTCCGCGCCACGTCGCCCGCGGGTGATCAGTGCCACCAGGCTGCGGTAGCCGTCCACGTCCGGCGCCAGCAGCACCAGTTTCAGCCGGGACCCGTCGGGCATGCGTACCCGCAAGGCCGTGCCGATGATCAGCTGCAGTGCGTATTCCCGGGCGGCGCGGTGGGCGCGCACCACGCCGGCCAGGGAGCATTCATCGGTAATGGCGAGCGCCCGGTAGCCCAGTTGCGCCGCCCGCCAGACCAGTTCCTCGGGGCGGCTGGCGCCGGTAAAGAAGGTAAAGGCGGACGTGCAGTGCAGTTCGGCGAACATGACGCACCCGGATGACGCGGGACAGGGGGTCCGGGAGCGGACGCCGTCCCTGGCGTCAGCGGAGACTCACGGCACTGGTGGAGTGGGAAAGGGGTTGCTACCAGGGTGCCGTGCGCTCACCGGACACCCAGAATACTGTACCTATGTACAGTATGTCAAGGCCGCGGGCTTCGGGCCGCGAGCTACGGGCTACGAGCTACGGGTATGCAGCCCGCGGCCCGAAGCCTGAAACTCAGAGGATCTCGAGAGTCTTCTTGTCGAGGAAGAAGGGCTCCAGTCTCCGCCGCAGGGTTTCCTGCAGGATTCCCTTCTTTTTCAGCACCTTGATGATGTCCGGCGCGAACCGCTCGGCATCATCGATGACCATCTCCCGGGTCACGCCCATTTCCGAAATCAGCTCCGAGAGATTGGTGTCGCCGTACTTGTCGAAGAAGAATTCCACGCCGGCCTTGAGCAGGGAGTCGAAATAACGGGTCTTGCGCACCCTTTTCCAGATCTCCAGGCCGGTGACCATGCTGTCCTCGAGTTCTTCCTGCGAGATATAGTTGCGGAATTCGCCGATCTTGCGCTCGCGCAGGTCCTCCCAGAGTTCCATCACCGCCTTTTCCAGCTCGCCGTTCTCGATGTTCTCGTTGAGCTGCTTTTCCGTGTAGCGGATGATCGGGCGGGTGTTGGCGGAAATGTATTTCTTGATGTTCTTCTCGGCGGCCTTCTCCAGCCCCGGGGCGGTCTTGTCCATCATGGACTTGCCCAACTTCATCATCGACGAGGCGCCGGGGATGTTGCCTGCCATGTTGGTGCCCTCGGTGACAAACCCGCGGATGCCCCGGTAGAGCATGTCGGAGATCAGGTTCAGCGTCAGCGGGCTGCCACCGACCTCCGAGATAATCCGCTCGCGCAGGTCCTTCATCTCCAGGACCAGTTCCATGACCTCCTCGATCTCGCGGTCCTCGATCAGGTCCCCGAAACGGTTCTGGTCATGGCCGGGATGATTATAGATGCGTTCGGCGATTTCGCCGGTGATTTCGGGGATGGCCGGGGCAATTTCCATTTCCACGGCATACTTGCGCGCGGTGGCGTGGATTTTTTCCACGGACACCACGTCCCGCAGCCGGAGCTTTTCCGCGGCGGCAAAGAACTCATCCACTTCCTCGCGCACGAGTTTGCTGAATGACTTCCCGGTGAGCTGCGCGGTCAGGTACTCCACCTGGGCGTCGAGCAGTTTTTCAGCCTTTTCGCGTTTTTCCTCGCTCATGGCGGTATTCTCCACTGATGTGCCTGATTCCGGATGACAGCATAGACAGGCTCCGGTGTCCCGCCCTTGGCCCTGTGGTCACGGCCGGCGGCTTCAGGGCTCACCGCCAGCGGGCTATTGTCAGCAGCCGCTGATCATGGCAGAAAAGGCAGCTTCCGGCATCCGGGGGTGTCGGAGAACAACAAATGGAGGGTTCATGTCGTCAGCCGTAACGTCGCGTATCGCCAACGAATGCTACGAGCCGCCCCCGGTGGAGTTTCCCACCGGAGGGCGCTGGTGGGAGCAACTGCCGGAGAACTATTACCGGCTGCCGGATGAATTCCGGGTGGACGGGCGAACCCGCGCGATGATCGAAGGCACGGCGCTGGCGGACCTGGGGGTTCGCACGGGCCTGGCTTCGCTCGTGGCCACCTCGGCGGTCCCCGGATTCCTGGTGCCCGGGCGCATGCGCGAGGACCTGGAGGACCGGGATTTCTACGCCGGGTTCGCCGAGCGGAGCAGCCCCCACGATTTCTTCACCGAGCCCGCACGGGTGACGGAGTTTCGCGAGAAGCCGCCGGAGTGGTACCACTTCGTTCCCGAAGACGGCGAGTCCGTGAGCCTGACCTTCGAATCGCCCTTTGAGCCGGTGAACCCCCGTCTGCGCGAGCGTTATCTTTCCCATCGGCGCAACCGGGTCGCCCGGGCGCAGTACTGGCGGCACAACGACGGGCCGCGGCCCACACTGGTGGTGGTGCATGGTTTTGTCGCGGACCCCTACTGGGTCAATACGCGCTTTCTGGCGCTGCCCTGGTTCTACAAGCAGGGCTATGACGTGCTGCTCTACACCATGCCCTTTCACGGGCGCCGCCAGGACCCCTGGTCGCTGTTCAGCGGGCAGGGCTTCTTCAGTGGCGGCATCGGCCATATCAACGAATGTTTTGCCCAGGCGATTCATGACCTGCGTGTCTTTCTCCGTTACCTGCGAGAGCGGGGCGCGGCGCGAATCGGGGCCACCGGCATTTCCCTGGGCGGTTATACGGTTTCACTGCTTTCCTGCATCGAGGAGGATCTTTCCTTCGTGGCGCCCAATGTGCCGGTGGTCAGTCTCTTTGATCTGGTCATGAGCTGGTTTCCGGTGAACCTGCAGATGCGCGGACTGATGCGTGCGGGGGGCATTTCCCTGACGGACCTGCGTCATGCCACGGCGGTGCACTCGCCGCTGACCTGGTCGAGCCGCCTGCCTCGCCAGCGGCGCATGATCATCGGCGGGGCCGGTGACCGGTTTGCGCCGCCGAGCCAGACCTGGCTGCTGTGGCGGCACTGGCAGGAGTGCCGCCTGCACTGGTTCCCCGGCAATCACCTGGTGCACCTGGACCAGGGGCGTTATCTCCGGGAAATGCGGGCGTTCATGGATGAGATAGGGTTTTGAAGGGGCAAGGGACAAGGGGCAAGGGACAAGGGGCAAGGGACAAGGGACAAGGGACAAGGGACAAGGAAAAGCAGACAGTTTTTTTCGGCGGTCGCACAAGCCCTTTTCAGGCAGAGTGCGCAAGCAGTGCTCCTGCAGCCCCTCGCTACATTCGTTCATGACGCATCACGAGCAGAATCAGGCTCCGCACCTGCTACGCCTTGCTCCTTGCTCCTTGCCCCTTGCCCCTTGCCCCTTGCCCCTTGCCCCTTGCTCCTCGCGGGGCGCGAAGCGCCCCGCGTTACCCCGTCGTCCGTACCCTTTTGCTCCCGGCAACGACCGGCCCACTGAGTCGTTTCGCACGCTCTTCGAGCTGCCGGTCGATGATATTCTTGCCGGCGATGATCAGGCCCAGGCCGATGAAGGCCCCCGGCGGGAGCACGGCCACCAGGAAGCCGCCGTAGTCGTCCACCAGGGTGATCTGCCAGCTGCGCGCAGCCTCGCCGAAGAGCAGATGCATGTTGGCGAACAGGGTGCCTTCGCCCACCGCCTCGCGCAGGGCACCGAGCACCAGGAGCACCAGCAGGAAACCCAGGCCCATCATGAAGCCGTCCCAGGTGGCCGGGATCACCGGGTTGCGCGAGGCGAAGGCGTCGGCGCGGCCCAGGATGGTGCAGTTGGTGACGATCAGGGGGATGAAGATGCCCAGTATCTGATACAGCTCGAAGGTCAGCGCCTGCATGAGCATTTCCACCACGGTGACCAGCGCGGCAATGATCATCACGAACGCGGGCAGACGCACCGTCTGGGTCACATACCCGCGGATCAACGAGACCAGGGCGCCGGAGGCCATGAGCACGGCCATGGTGGCCAGCCCCAGGCCCAGAGCATTGACCACGGTGCCGGTGACCGCCAGCAGCGGACAGAGCCCGAGCAACTGCACCGTGGCGGCGTTGTTTTTCCAGAGCCCGTTGGCGGTCAGTTCACGATAGTCCGTATCACTCATCACAGTGCTCCATGGTCTGTGCCCGGCCGGGAAGGGCGAAGAGCTCTTCGCGGTGTTCGTCATGGAAACGCAGGGCCCGGTGCACGGCCGAGGTGACCGCGCGCGGGGTGATGGTGGCACCGGTAAAGGCGTCGAAAGTGCCGCCGTCCGGTCGTACCGCCCATTCACCGGGCGCGGTGTTGTCCAGCGAATGGCCTTCGAACGAAAGAATCCACTCGGACTTGCGGGTCTCGATCTTGTCGCCCAGGCCGGGCGTTTCGTTATGGGGTGGCACCACCCGTACACCGGTGATGACACCGTCCGCATCCACGCCCACCAGCAGGTCGATGGGCCCGCCATAGCCGTCCGGAGCCGTCGCCTCCATGATCAGGCCCGCCGGCTCGCCGTCGCGCCGGGCGCGATACAGGTTGCGCTCGCCGGAGCCCAGCGGCGTGTCTTCCACCCGGGCCACATCCTCGAGCAGGCTGTGGTCCGCGCGTTTCTCCGGGAAGACCTGTTGCAGGGAAGACTCCAGGGCCGCCTGGCGGTTGCAGGCCACTCTTTCGCGGGTGTGTTCGTGGGTCAGGGCGAGCACCGCGGCGGTGGCCGCGGCAAAGGCGCCGAGAATGACCGCGTTGCGGGTAACGGCCGGATGAATCATCCGTCACCTCCCATGCCGCGGCGGGGCTTGTCATGGCCGTAGGTGCGCGGGCGGGTGTAGTAGTCGATGGTGGGTGCGGCCAGGTTCAGCAGCAGTACCGCGAAGGCCACTCCGTCCGGGTAGCCGCCCAGCGAGCGAATCACCCAGACCAGTACACCGATAAGCGCGCCGAAGACCAGTTTGCCGGCACGGCTGGTGGCCGCCGAGACCGGGTCCGTGGCGATGAAGAAGGCGCCGAACATGGCCGCCCCGCTGAGAAGATGAAACTGCGGGCTGGCGAAACGGGCCGGGTCGTACAGCCAGAAGGGCAGGGCCGTTAGCGCCAGCGCGCCCAGCATGGCCGCGGGGATATGCCAGCTGATCACGCCCCGCCACAGCAGCCAGAGGCCGCCGGCGAGAAAGCCCAGGTTCACCAGTTCCCAGCCCTGTCCCGCCAGCCGGCCGTCGAGAATGGGCTGTTGCGCCAGTGCCGCCGCGTCGCCGGCCAGATTGCGGAAGCTGTCCAGGGGTGTGGCGCCGCTGAAGGCATCGGGGCTGGCGTGGGTGCCCAGCGAAAGACGCAGCGACTCCGCCAGCTGGGGTGCCTCGCCGGGGGCGAACCAGCGGGTCATTTCCACGGGAAAGGACACCAGCAGGATTACATAGCCCACCATGGCCGGATTGAAGGGGTTCATGCCCAGGCCGCCATAGAGATGCTTGGCCAGCGCAATGGCGGAGATCACCCCGATCAGGATCAGCCACCAGGGCGAGGCCGGAGGCAGTGACAGTGCCAGCAGGACCGCGCTGGTGGCGGCGCTCCAGTCACCCAGGTAGAACCCCACCGGCTTGCGGCGCAGCCGCAGTATGGCCGCCTCCACAAGCAGCGCCATGGGAATGGCCCAGAAAAGGTTGAGCAGCACACCCGGGCCAAACAGCCAGGTGAGTACCGCCATGCCGGGCAGGGTCGCATAGAGCACCTGGCGCATGACGCCGCCGGTATTGCCCGCCGGCGGTGCATGGGGAGAGGAAACGCGTATCACGCCGGAGGTTCTCCCTGCCCTGAGTGGTCGTTTTCTTCCATCCGGCGCAGGTGCCGGGATCGTTCCACCACTTCCCGCTCCAGAACGTCCAGCTCTTCCTGCAGCTGTGCAATATGTTCCTCGTCATGGTGCTCCCGGGCGGATGCCAGGGCGGCGGCCTTGCGGCGCACAGCGCCCTCCGCCCGGCCCAGCGCCAGCTCCAGTTCCCGGCGGGGCGAAGGCGCCGCTGTATCGCTTCGCCCGGCGTCTATCTGCTCCGCTTGCGGTTGCGAGGGCGCCTGCGGCGCAAGGCCGCCGGTCTCGCCCTGTTCGCGTTGCAGCGCCTCCAGCGCCCGCAGATTGCTGTCCGCCTTGTCCTTCAGTCGATCCACCTGCGCCTGCTGTGTCTCCAGGGCCTGGGGGGCTTCCGTGCCGGCCCGTCGTGCCCGCTCCAGCGCGGCCTCCGCCTCCTTCCACTGCTTGTGCGCCATTTTCCAGGCGGTGCG
>SLJS01000196.1 GCA_007135015.1 Alcanivorax sp.
CGACAACTTCACAGGAAAAGTGGAGGGCGGAATTACGGGCTATAGCGCCTGCAAGGATTCCAGCGCCCGACGCACATGAGCAAACCCGATGCGCTCCTGCTCCAGCCGAACCCCTTCGCCGAAATGGTCCTGCCTGAGCGTTTCAAGGAGCTCGATTTCCTCCTGGCTCAATCTGGAAAGGCTCCCACTGAAGCGCTGGGCGGGAGATTCACGACCCCAGAGCTCCCGGTGCGCTTCGAGTGTTTCACGATCCATGAGAAACGAATCCGCGTGCGGGAAATAACTCCGCAGACGATCCAGCATGGCAAAACCGTGGGTATCGATATCGCCCCAGTAGTGAATGCGGCACTGATGAAGCCAGGGGATTTCCGCAAGCCGCTCCAGCCCGTACCCCAGGCCGAAGATGACCAGCGCACGCGGCTGTTCGGGAAAGGCCAGGCCGTTGATCTCGTTTTCGGTGATGAAGACCCGTTCGACGGGCAGGCTCAGGCTAGCGAATTCTTCCCTTGGCACCGACAGGTCCGTGAGGCCCTGTATGGAAAGTGCCGGGTCGAGAATCCGGAAGCGGATCAGCACAGGCTTGTCGCGCAGGCCGTAGCGCCGGGCAAAGCCGCGAGCTCCGGTGGCGTCGGAATCAATGGCCTCGCCGGGAAGCACGCGATCAAGCAGGTCCGCCAGCAGGCCACGATGGCGCTCGATCAGCTTGGTATCGACGCCGGGTATTTCGAGCTGGCGCAGGTACAGCCCCGGCCGCGGATTGTGGCGGAACCATTCCAGGATATCGAGAAAACGTGGCCAGTGCTCCGCGTGTTTGAGAAGCTGATGGGGGCGCCTTTCCAGCCAGGTGCGCAGGGCAGGAAGGCGCTCCAGCGTTTGCCGCGCCAGGGCATCGAAACGTTCCATATCGCGGGTGCGGCCCAGCAGGCGCAGGGCATCTCCTTCCGTGGGCACCACAATGGCGTCGGGCAGTTCATTGGCGCCCTGCACCGGATGCCGGACACGACGCCAGCGAATCTCGTAGCCGTAGCCACGGTCTTGTTTCGAGCCCGCGCGCAGGGTGCGCACCCACTCGCGCACGGCGGCAAAATCTTCGGTCAGATCCCGGGAGGCCGGGCGTCGCAACCGTAATGCCCGGGGAAAGAGCATTTCGCCGCGCACCCGGGCGGCAAGCAGATCGCCCCGGTCCCAGAGCTTTCGTAATTGCCCGCTCAGATCCTCCGGCGTGGTCCAGCTCATTGTTCCAGCGCCACCCGGTTTCTTTCGGCCTTCTCTGCCCGGTATTCCTCGATGGTAAGGTTGCGCACCATGGACTGCCGGCCGTCGTGGCTGTGGACGAAACCCACGCTTGAAACGAAGGGCTCGATGATATGAATCTTCTGCAGGGGCGTGACAATCAGCAACTGCAGGTTCAGGCGCCGGAAAAGCTCCAGACCATAACGAGCGGATTCATCGGAGCCGCGCCCAAAGGCCTCGTCGATCACTACGAAGCGGAACGAACGTGAACGCTGCTCGTTCCATTCCAGCCCGAACTGATAGGCCAGGCTTGCCGCCAGCACCGTATAGGCCAGCTTTTCCTTCTGTCCACCGGACTTGCCGCCGGAATCGGAATAGTGCTCGTACTCGGTATCGTCTTCCTTCCATCGTTCCGAGGCTGAAAACACGAACCAGTTGCGCACATCGGTAACCTTTCGCGTCCAGCGCCGGTCCATCTCGCTCTGGCCTTCGCGCCCGCGAAATTTCTCGATGATTTCCTTGACCTGCAGAAACTTCTGTTCGGAATACTGATCATCCCCGGAACCGGTCAAGGCCCCTTCGGTGCAGGCCCGCAGTTGCTGCTGGAAATCTCGGACATCCGCGTCGGTGGCGGGCTCGGCCAGCAGCGTAATGTATCGGCCCGGATTGTAATCAATGGCGTGCAGCGAGCGGTTGATGATCTCGATTCGTTCGCGGATGGCCTGGCGTTCCCGGTGCAGTTGCCCCTGAAAGCCCGCCACTTCGCGGATGGTATTCTCGTTGAGCAATTCCTTGAAACGCTGTTCGAAGCGCGGCAGATCATCGGCGCGCAGTTCCTCCAGCATGGCGCGGTAGTCTTCCGCGGACTCGAGGCTGGCATCCACCTCCCGGCTTTCCAGGGGCCAGGCATTGTTGTGCGCCTGCATCGCCCGGATGATCCGCTCGCTGAGCGCCCGCAGCTGCTTGTCCTCCACGTCAATGCGTGCCTGCAGCCACTCACGCATCTCCCGCTGGCGGGCAGCGGCGTTCTCGATGGTGATCTCACTGTCGCCCAGGGCCTCGGCGCGCATGGTTTCCAGGTGAGCAAAACACCGGCGGGTCTCGTCGTCCGCCTTGTCCAGTTCTTCCCGGCATTCCTTCAACGCTTTGTCGACGCTTTCGATCCGCTCGTCGTTGCTGCCCTGCTTGCCGCTGGTCTTCGTGAGCGCCTCGTCGGTGCTGGCAAGGGACTGCTCCAGCTCCGCCAGTTGCCGCTCCAGGGTGCGCAGCACTTCCGATTCGGCTTCCAGTTCCCGGTATTCGGTTTCCAGCCGCTCGATCTCCGTGGCCAGGGGCTGCCAGTCGAGCTCCCGGAAATCAGTGAACATCTCCAGCCGCCCCAGCCGTTCCCGGCGCTCCCGCAGGGCGGTCTGCTCGCGCTGCCAGCCGGCGATTTCATCGCCCAGTGACTGCATGCGCCGGGTCAGATCGTCGGCCTGCTTCTGCAGGGCCTCGATCTTGGCCTCGTTGCTCCAGCCCAGCACATACCGGGAGCGGTCATTGATGCGATGCCGGTCGTCCTTTTCATGGCGCTCGCCGGCGGCCTTGATCTGCCCGGCGGGGGTGATGGCGCGCTTTTCCCGGCGGAAACGCTCCATGTCATTGCAGCATACGTAATCGAAACGATGGGCCAGCTCCTTTTCCAGCCAGCCATAGAACCCGCTGTCCGGCCGGATTCGCAGCTTGCGCACCAGCGAATCCGGCTGGGTATCCGGCGGCGGTGACGAGGGCTCGCGCACCCGGTAGTACACCAGTCGCCCGCGCAGGTGGGTGCGCTCCACCCAGTCCGCTACCTGACGATAGCGATCTTCGGGCACCAGCAGCGACAACCCGAAATTGTGCAACAGCCGCTCGGCGGCTCCCTCCCAGTCGCTTTCTTCCGGGTCCACCCGGATCAGTTCCCCGGCAAAAGGCAGACTGTCCTCGGCAAGTTCCAGCGCCTCGCACAGGCGGGCGCGGATGGCGAGAATCCGCGCCGGGATATTGGAGCGGCGCTGCCGCAGCGATTCCATTTCCTCCTCGAGCTGCTGGTGCTCCTCCCTGAGCCGGTGAAGCCCCGCACCGCTTTCGTTGACCCGGTTCTGCAGGGCAGCATCCTGCTCCTCGGCGCGCTGGCGTTCCTCGCCGATCACCCGCTGGTTGGCCAGAAAGGTCTCCGCATCCGCTGCATCGGGCAGCTCCAGTGCTTCGGCCAGTTTTCTGTACTGCTCCGCCCGTTGCCGGCGCTCACGCTTCTGTTCGCTGCGCTCGCGCAGTTCCGTCTTGATACGCTCCAGGCGGTCCCCGCCGTTCTCGGCGATGGCCTGCTTGAGTTCGTCGCGGCGGGACTGCTGCTGACGCCTGCGGTCAGTGAGCTTGTCCAGGCGCGCGGCGAGCTGATCCCGGCGGGCCAGGAGCTTCTCGCGCCGCTGCGCCAGCAGTTCCGCCTTGCGTTCGGCAAACCAGGGCTCCAGGGCTTCGCGGCACGCGCGCAGCTCGGCGGCGCGCTGTTCACGCTCGCGGTACTGATCGACGTCCCCGATCAGCGGCTCCAGCGACGCGATCCGTTCCCGGGCGCGCAGCACGGCTTCGTGAGCGCGATTGAGATCGTCAAAGTGCGCGATCAATGCCTCGATGCGCTCTTCCACCGGAAAGGCTTCCAGCATGTGTTCGCGCACGAAGCGGGTAATGTTGTCCACGGTTTTCATGGAAACCGTCTGGTTGAACAACTCCATGGCCTGCTCGCCGTCGATACCGAAGCGCCGGCGGAAGGCCGCGCCATAGGGCGGAAAGCTGTCATGGAGTTCAATGTGTTCGCCGGCGCGCAATTGCTTGCGCAGATTGGCGATGTCGGAGCCGAAACCGGCAAAATCCCCGGCGATGGTCAGCGGCTCATCGGCCACCACGTAAAAGCGCGCGGGCTGGCCGGCACTGTCCTTCATCCAGAAGACCTGGGCGAGGGTCACATGCTGGTCGTAACCCGCATTGTAGAAATGACCGAGGATCACCGAATAACTGTTGTGATCGCGCAACGCCACGGACCGGGCGGACAGGCCCGTCTCACCCCGTTCGGACTTGTAGTAGCCGAGCACATAGGACTTCAGCGAGCGCTCGCGGGTATCGGCCCCGGCGGCCTTGTTGTAGGTGATCCGCTGGGCGGGTACCAGCAGGGTGGTGATGGCGTCCACCAGAGTGGACTTGCCCGAGCCGATATCGCCGGTGAGCAGACTGTTGTCCCCCTCCGGGGTCAGCGGCCAGACACGGTCGTGAAAGGTGCCCCAGTTGAACACCTCCACCCGCTGCAGGCGGAACCCGGCCTGCTCGTTGGAGGCGGCAAAGTCCAGGCTCTGCATTTCCATGCTCAGGCCTCCCCGCCGGCGGCATGGTCCCGGTACTCGGACAGTCGCTGCTCGAAGTCATTCAGCCACTGGGCATCGACAAAGGACTGCAGGATGCGCAGCACCTCATAGCGGCCTTCCTGCCCGCGCAGCCGGCGCAGGAAGCCCAGCTCGATCACCTTGTTGATGTCCCGGTCAATGCGGTCCATGAGCTTCGCCTCGTTGGCGGTGTCGGGCAGGAACAGCCGCACCATGTCCACGATCTCCTCGCGGGAGAGAATCAGGCGCGGATCGCCGCCCAGGGCATCGTGTTCGGCCAGTTTCTTGCGCAGCAGTGCCAGCAACAGACTCACCGGCCAGGACAGCTGGCGCCGGGCCACCAGACGCGGCAGTTCCGGCTCATCCTCCGCCGGCGGGCGATGGGCCAAGTAGGCATAGCCCTCTGCCTCATCCAGACGCAGCTCCAAGCCCAGCACCCGCACATAGTCGCGTACCCGCGCCTGCAGCTCCAGCAGGGACTGCCAGTAGCGTGGCTGGCTGTCGCGGTAGAGCACGCCCCGGAAGAGGGTGATCAGCACCAGCGACAGTTGTTGTTCCTGTTCGGCTTCGCTCATGGGCGGCGATTGTAACCCGCCAGCGCCGTCGGGGCAGTCAGCGGCTGAAGATCACATGCGGAATCCGCGCCCGGCGGGCCCGTCCGTCGGGATCCGTCCAGGCAACGGTATGCTCCTGGCTGTCGTCAATGGCGGCGCCATCCTCGTCGGCAGCCAGGCCCAGCCAGGCGACCAGCTCCGCCAGGCCCTGCTCCAGCGGATCGTCTTCCAGCAACGCCGCCAGCGAGATCTGCTCGCGGGTCTGCAGCGCCCGGCGCAGGCGCGAGCGCAGCACCTGCCGGTCCACATGAAACTGGTCGAACAGCACCTCGGGGTCCAGCTCGCCGCTGCCTTCCTCCAGTTCCTGTTGTTCGATGTGCGGTTTCAGCGGCGGGCGAAACAGCGGGCGCTCCATGGGCAGATTCACCGCAGGCGCGGGCTCGTCCAGCGACATGACCAGTTCCCGGGGCGGCTCCTCGCGCACGGCCAGCGCATGCTGCTCGATCTCGTGGATCAGGTGCATGATGCGCCGGTTCTCCAGCCAGGCCTGATCGTCCAGGTAGCGACGCAGCTGCTCGGACAGCCGTGCAACAGTGCGCTGGGTGGCCTCGCCCGCCTCCAGCCAGTCGTAGTGGACCCGTAGCAGGCGCCGGTCCGGACCCAGCTCGCGCACCGCCTCCAGCTCCAGCACCCGTTGCAGCAGCTCGCCAAGCTCTTCCTGACGCGCCGGCGACATCAGAAAATCCCAGAAGGCGCGGAAACTGCGGCCCTGGTCGGACTCGGCAATGGCGTCGCGCTCGCCCAGGACTTCCTCGAGCACCTCGCCCCGGCTGCCGCTCCAGACCGCCACCTTTTCCCGTACTTCCCGGTCCAGTTCGCGAAAATTCTGTTCCACCTGGCGAAAATCCGCCAGCAGCGCCCGGGCGGTATCGGCCATCTGCAGGAAGCGCTCGCGCAGGCGCGTGTCGTCCATGAACGCCATGTGCCCGGAGCGGATTTCCTCGATCTCGGCGTCGATTTCCGCCCGGCGTCGCTCAAGCTCGATTACCCGGGCCTCCGGATCGGTTTCCGTGCCACGGGTGATTTCCCGCAACAGCTCGAACACCGTGAGCAGTCGCGACTCCGCGCCCACGAACTGCTGCTGTTCGAGCCCGGCAAGCCAGTGCACCGCCTTTTCCGTGGCGGGCGTCAGGTCATAGTGCGGCTCGTCGCTGTCGCGGGGGTAATAACGACGCAACCAGCCGCGCTCGTCGCCGGCCCAGTCCTCCAGATAGTTCCGGGCGGCCTTGGGGAACGCCTCCTCGCCGAGCTGCTCACGCAACCGGTACAGGAAATCCTCCAGCCGCGAGGCCAGCTCCGACTCCGCCAGGGTGCGCTGATTCGGTTCGATGAAGGTGCGGTGCATAAAGGCCGCCACCAGCGGCCCGTGCTCGGCGGCCAACAGGCGCCAGCCGGGATGGCGGCGGCGCAGGCTTTTCAGGTAATCGTAGTCCATCAGGATGTCCGGAACGTCCGTATCCGGAGTGTAGGACAGGAAGGCCGGTTACTGCACCACCAGCACATCACAGGGCGGGTCCTCAATACGTTGAGCGACGTTCATGCACCTGACCCGGAATCGGGTGCGCTACTACCCGGTACTGCGAACTGACGGACCGATACTCCGCTCCGTTTGATGCATGCTTGCCGATCTCCGGCAATCACAGGAAACAAATGACATGGATCGGCGATCCCGCAGCCTCGCGACCAGATTCATGGGCTGTTGCAGCGCTCTCCCCGAGGAGCAGCCAGACGACCAGGGGCGCGGGACAACCCCCGAAACGATTGCAATGCAGGAATGAAGCCGCGCCCGGCACTTCCCTGGTTTTGTTTTCTCCCCATCCCGCGCCCCTTGAGTAGCCTCCAGTGGAGGGGCGTAAAGTGTGACAATGCTCACGTTTTTCGTCTCATCCGAGCCTATCCTTGTAATTACACGTCCACGGCGGAATGCCTACGGGGGTGTATAACAAGGCAAGGCGTCGGAAATTAAGGGGCGAAGGGGGATAATATGCATTCGTTCAGGAAGGGCCCAGGCTTGCGGTCGCTGCGACTGGTTGTGTGTGTATTCTTGCCGATAATGGCCATGATTATCAGTGGTTGTGGCGGCTCCAGCAGTTCCGGTAGCTCCGGGAGCTCCGGAGCGGCAGCGCTGACGCTAGAGACCACACCCGACATCATGCAGGCTCATATCCGCTGGGAGGGAGCCAATGAGGTTGACCTGCTGTATTCGTCGGACCCGGAGTGTGACTGGGACAACCATGGAAGCTGTAACGGCAGTGGATCCTTTCTCGATCAGGACGGCGGGACACTGACCATCGGTGCGCTGGATCACGGCCACAATGCGGGCACTACGCTCTACTTTGTAGCTGAAAAGGGGAACCGGCGCAGCAACCAGTCGGGCGTTCGGTTCCTGCGGGCGCATTTTAACAATGAGGTGACAAGTAC
>SLJS01000376.1 GCA_007135015.1 Alcanivorax sp.
TGCCCTCCTCGGCGGCGAAATCCACGCCGCGATGCCTGGTCTGACGGCCACTGAACGGGTCCGTGCGCGTGCCGAAACGCGAGGACATCCAGCCGCTGCGCACCGGCCGCCCGGACAGCGATGTCTGCTCCTCCTGGCGGCGGTTGTCCATGAGATCCTCGAGAATGGCCAGCTGCTGGGCGCGGCGCTCCAGCGTGCGATCCAGCTGTTCAATGGAATCCACGATGGAAGGCGGCCCCGGCTTCCTGCCCTGCTCCTCCAGGGACGCGGGGCCGCCCAGGCCCGGCGCCACACCGAAGTCAAACTCGTCCGAGGAAATTCCGGCCACATCCACCAGCCGCTCGCCCAGCGCATCCAGCCGGACCAGCCGGGCCTGCATGTTCGCCAGGCGCCGGGTCAGGGCCCGCAATTCCTCGGTGGTGCGCTGATCCAGTTCACCGAGTCGCTCGCGCTTGCTTAAGATCTCTTCCTGCCACCGGGCGGTCATCCGGGTATCCAGGACCGGCTCGGAGAACCAGCGTGACGCGTGGAAGCTGCCCACGCCCACGAGTACGGGGACCACCAGCAGTACCGCCACGGCGATCCAGGGAAGATGGCGCGGCAGGGGAAGATTGCGTGAGTGACCACGACGGCTGTTGAATATTATTATGTGCATGGTTGTACTGCCGCCCCCGGGGGCCGAAACCCTTGCAGAACAGGAACCTGGAGAGGAGACTTCGAACATCTCTCCAATTGATGAGCCCATAATAGGAAATTCTTATGCCCAAGGCAAACCGGCCCCGGTCCGTCAGCCGGTTACTGGAAACGCCCGGCCTGACCGCCCTGGCCGGGCGTGCCTCTGCGGGCAGGACCCCGGACCGGGACGGTGTGGCCCCGATTGACCTGCTTCCGGAAGCCCTGCGCGGGCATGTCCACGCCATCCTGGAACCGGGAAGACTGGTACTGTTGGCTGAGAACAGCTCCGTGGCCCAGCTGCTGCGCTTTCACGGACCGAAACTCGCCCGCAGGCTGGGCGCGCCCAAATGGGAAGTACGGGTGGCGCCATTGCCGGACCCGGGCCAGCGCGGCCACGCCGCGAATGCCGCTCCGCGAATGCCCGCGATGGCGGAGAAGTGCCTGCGTGAAACCGCCGCCTCGGTCAAGGACCCGGGCCTGAGCGCGGCGCTGGAGAAACTGGCCGACAACGCCAGGGGGAGCCGCTGAGAGGGTGGCGGTCGGCAGTCAGTGGTCAGCGTCGATCCAGACCCCGGAGTGATCACCGACCTCCGGGAACCAGCCGTCGACAACTCCCTTTCAGTCCGTTGCCGCAAGCACCGGCTGCATGTAGGAGATCGGCGCGTTCTCCACGTCATCGAAGGTAACCAGTTCCCAGGCATCCCGGTCCTGCAGAAGCTTGCGCAGCAGCTGGTTGTTGAGCTCATGGCCTGACTTGTATCCGATGAACTCGCCGATCAGGCTGTGGCCGAGAAGGTAGAGGTCCCCGATGGCGTCCAGCATCTTGTGCTTGACGAACTCGTCCTCGTAACGCAGGCCATCCTCGTTGAGGATGCGGAAGTCATCGACCACGATGGCATTGTCCACGCTTCCGCCCAGCGCCAGGTTCTGTGAGCGCAGAAACTCGATATCCCGCATGAATCCGAAGGTGCGCGCCCGTGCAACCTCCTTGACGAAGGAAGTCGACGAAAAGTCCACGGTGGCCGTCTGTGTGCGGCCCCTGAAAACGGGATGATCGAATTCGATAGTGAAGCTCACCTTGAATCCGTTGAAGGGAACAAAGGTGGCGGCCTTGTCTTCTTGTTCCAGGGATACGCGGCGCTTGATACGAATGAATTTCTTGGGCGCGTCCTGCTCGAGTATGCCGGCGGACTGCAGCAGAAAGACGAATGGACCGGCGCTGCCATCCATGATCGGCACTTCCGGCGCGGACAGTTCCACCCAGGCATTGTCGATGCCCAGTCCCGCCATCGCCGAGAGAAGATGTTCCACCGTGCCTACCTTGACACCGTCACGGACCAGCGTGGACGAAAGGGTGGTCTCGCCCACATTCTCCGCACAGGCGGCAATTTCCACCACCGGGTCGAGATCCACGCGTCGAAAGACAATGCCGGTATCAGCCGGGGCCGGTCTGACGGTCAGATAGACCTTCTCTCCGGTATGAAGGCCAACGCCGGTGGCGCGAATCACGTTCTTGAGAGTTCTCTGTCTTATCATCGAAATTGCCGCTATCCCGTAGGCATCTTGCACGATACCGTTGCCAATTGGCGAAACAGAAACAGGGTGCGCATGCTAGCAGATGCCCGCGCCGAGCACCATTGGCCCACGCGCCGGGCGGGAACCCTGTCACGCTTTCCGCCCCTTCACGGCCCGGGCAAACCACGCCCCGGCCCCGACCAGGGCTCGCTCCGGCCGAATCCGCCGCTGGCGAGCCCTCAGTCGGCCTGACGCCGCAGAAAGGTCGGAATATCAATGAAATCAAGGTCTTCCGCCGCCGCGGACCGGCTTTCCCCGCCGCCTCCGGGACTCCGGGTCTCGCCCTGGTCCCGGATCCGCTTGCGGTCGAAGGCCGGGCGGTCCAGCTCGCCATAGTCGGGCTGACCGTCCGGACGTACCGGTGCCGGTTTGCGGCCGACCACCCGCAGTTCCTCCTTCGGAACACCCAGGCCCGTGGCCACCACGGTCACACTGATTTCCTCGCCCATTTCCGGATCAATCGCCGTACCCACGATCACATTGGCATCGTCCGAGGCCAGTTCCTGAATGGTGTCGCCCACGGTGGTGAACTCATCCAGGGAGATCGACTCGCTGGCGGTGATATTGATCAGGATGCCCCGGGCGCCGTGCAGGTCCACGTCTTCCAGAAGGGGACTGGAAATTGCCGACTGTGCAGCCGCTTCCGCCCGTCCCTCGCCCTGGGCGGTGCCGGTGCCCATCATGGCCATGCCCATCTCGCTCATCACCGCCCGCACATCGGCAAAATCCACGTTGATCATGCCGGGCTTGACGATCAGATCGGCAATGCCCTTCACCGCGCCCTGCAGTACATCATTGGCCGCCTTGAAGGCATCCAGCAGACTGGTGCCGCCGCCAAGCACCGACTGCAGCTTGTCGTTGGGGATGGTGATCAGCGAATCCACCTGCTCGCGCAGCAGGTCGATGCCTTCCTCGGCGACCTTCATGCGCTTGCGGCCCTCGAAGGGGAAGGGTTTGGTGACCACCGCCACCGTGAGGATGCCCAGATCCCGGGCCACCTCGGCGACAATGGGTGCCGCGCCGGTTCCGGTGCCGCCGCCCATACCCGCGGTGACGAACACCATGTCGGCGCCCTGCAGCAGCTCGGCCACGCGCTCGCGATCCTCCACCGCAGACTGGCGTCCAATGTCCGGGTCCGCCCCGGCACCAAGGCCCTTGGTAACCTGACTGCCCATCTGGATCACCGTGCGCGCGCTGGAATTGCGCAACGCCTGGGCATCCGTGTTGGCACAGATGAATTCCACGCCCTCGAGATTGGAGCGCACCATGTGGTCCACGGCGTTGCCACCACCGCCGCCTACACCAACCACCTTTATGATCGCACCATGTGGCACGCTGTCTTCCAGTTTGAATTGCATGACGAATCTCCCGTTGCATTGCCCTGGTTGTTGCCCTGTTACAGCGGACGTTTGTCCGACTGCATAACCCTTTCCGGAGCCGTTGGCCCCGCTGGCCGCCACACGGCGACCGTTTTCAGAAATTACCCCGGAACCAGCGCTTGAAGCGCTCGATCCAGTCCACCGGACCGCCGCCCGATTCCTTGCGGGCCGAACGGCCTTCCTTTTCCATTTTCTGTCCATAGAGCAGCAATCCCACCGACGTGGAGTAGATGGGATTGCGCACCACATCGGTAAGCCCGGCCACGCCCTGAGGCAGGCCGGAGCGTACCGGCATGTGAAAGATTTCCTCGGCCAGGTCCACCGCGCCCTCGATCTTGGAGGAGCCACCCGTGAGCACGATGCCGCCGGGGATCATGTCCTCGAAACCGCTGCGCCGCAGCTCTGCCTGGATCAGGGTGAAGAGTTCGTCATAGCGCGGCTCCACCACTTCGGCCAGGTTCTGCCGGCTGATGGTGCGCGGCGGCCGGTCACCGACCGAGGGCACCTGAATGGTCTCGTCGGCGCCGGCCAGCTGTGTGAGCGCGCAGGCATATTTCATCTTGATCTCATCGGCATGCTGCTTGGGTGTGCGCAGCGCCATGGCGATGTCGTTGGTGACCTGATCCCCCGCGATGGGAATATTCGCGGTATGGCGGATGGCCCCTTCGGTAAATACCGCGATATCCGTGGTGCCGCCGCCGACATCCACCAGGCAGACGCCCAGTTCCCGCTCGTCCTCGGTAAGTACCGAATAGCTGGATGCCAGCTGCTCGAGAATGATGTCGTCGACTTCCAGACCGCAGCGGCGCACGCACTTTTCAATGTTCTGGGCGGCATTCACCGCGCAGGTCACAAGGTGCACCTTGGCTTCCAGGCGCACTCCACTCATGCCGACCGGCTCGCGCACGCCGCCCTGGTTGTCCACCACGTATTCCTGGGGCAGCACATGCAGCGTCTTCTGGTCCGCGGGAATCGCCACCGCCTGGGCGGCGTCGATCACCCGGTCCACGTCCGCCGGTGTCACCTCACGGTCCTTGATCGCGACAATGCCGTGACTGTTCAGGCTGCGCACATGGCTGCCGGCAATGCCCGCATAGACCGAGCTGATCTCGCAACCGGCCATCAGTTCCGCCTCTTCCACGGCCCGCTGGATGGAACGCACGGTGGCCTCGATATCCACCACCACGCCCTTTTTCATTCCCCGGGATGGCTGCGAACCGATGCCCACCACATCCAGGGTGCCATCCGGCTTCATCTGTCCGACGATGGCGACCACCTTGGAAGTGCCTACATCCAGGCCCACGATCATGTTTTCATTCTCTGTATTCGTCATGACTCAGACTCTCTCGTCATTGTCCGGCTCCCCGGGCTTTTCCCAGGTCACCGCCATGCCGTCGGCATGGCGCAGATCCACCCGAACCGGGCGGCGACTCTCCTGCTCGAGAACACTCCCGTGCAACAACACAAAACGGCGAAGCTTGCCCGCGTACCCCTGCCGGTCGACGACCAGCAGCGGTCCCTGCTCGAGCTCCACTCGGGCAGTCAGCCGCGCGTCCACGGCCAGCGAACGAATGGCCAGGCCACTGCCGCGAAGTATCCGGCTCATGCTGTGGTAGTAGTCCATTACCGCCTCCAGCCGCTCCGCGGGACCGGACAGGTGCGGCAGTTCTTCGGTGCTGAACTTGTCCAGCGCCGAGAAGAGTTTTCCGTTGCCGGAAACCAGCGATTCGTCATTCCATACCGCCACCGGCACCCGCTCCGATACCTGCAGCACCAGCCGGTCCGGCCAGCTGCGCCGCAAACGCGCCTCGGAAACCCAGCTCAACGCCGTAACTTCGTCGTGAAGCCGAGGCAATGGGACCGAGAAGAAGTTCTCCTCACGCACCAGGCTGGACACCACCGCCATGATCTGCTGCTGACGACGCTCGTCGTCGACACCTTCGACGCGCACCTGCTCCAGCGGATAGGCGTCCATCGCCCGCGGCAGCCAGATCACGCCCGTGATCACCGTCATCAGGGCCAGCCCCGCCAGCGCCCAGGGCAGCGCCCGATTCAGGCGCACTACCAAGGGCAGCCGCTGCGGTCCGCTTCGCCGCGAGCGCCGGGGCGCTGTCGCACGCGCCATGGAACGCCTTCTTCGCTCAGCCCGCATGGCTCATCTCCTCGCCGAGCAGAATCTCGGCGACCAGTTCCGTAAAACTCATTTCCTCGGCCGCTGCAGCCATCGGCACCAGACTGTGATCGGTCATCCCCGGAATGGTGTTGACTTCCAGCAGCTGGAATTGCCCGCGCTGATCACGCATCAGGTCCACGCGGCCCCAGCCACTGCAGCCCACTACCCGGAAGGCCTGCAGTGCCAGTTCCTGCATCACCCTTTCCTCTTCCGGTTCCAGGCCACAGGGGCAGAGATAGCTGGTGCGGTCGGATTCGTACTTGGCCTGGTAGTCATAAAAGACATTGGGCGTTTCCAGCCGTATGGCCGGCAACGCCCGGCCGTTGAGAATCGCCACGGTGAATTCCGGCCCATCCACCCAGGCCTCCAGCAGCACTTCGCTGTCATGGGAACGGGCGTCGGCAATCGCTTCGGCCAGCTCATCGCGCTTTTCGACCTTGCGCATGCCGATGGACGAGCCCTCGCGGGAAGGCTTGACGATCAGCGGCGGCTCCAGTTCGCCACCCTGTTCCGCCCCATCGCCAAGAACCTGAAAGTCCGGCGTGGGAAGCCCCGCGCCCTTCCACAACAGCTTGGTGCGCACCTTGTCCATGCCGATGGCCGAGGCCATCACACCGCTGCCGGTATAGGGCACACCCAGGTGCTCGAGCACGCCCTGCATCACGCCGTCCTCGCCACCACGGCCGTGCAGGGCAATGAATATCCGGTCAAACCGCGCCAGGGTATCCAGCGAGGTCTCCGACGGATCCACCAGCTCGGCAATGGCTCCGAGCTCACGCAGTGCCCGATGCACTGCATGGCCGCTCTTGAGCGAGATCTCCCGCTCGGCCGAATTGCCGCCGGCAAGCACCGCAAGACGGCCTACCCGCTCCAGCGCTCTCTTCAGGGCATGCAGCCGTTCAGTATTCATGACAGCACCCCTCTTTCATAAAGTCCCCGGGCGATCACGCTCACGTTGCCCGCGCCCTGGGTCACCAGCATGTCCCCGTCATGGAGCAATGCTTCCAGCACCTCATGAAGATTCTCCGAACCCTCCACGAACACCGGGTCGAGCCGGCCAAGCTGGCGAATGCTGCGACACAGCGAACGGGCATCCGCACCGGGTATCGGTTCTTCCCCGGCGGCGTAGACATCAAGCATCACCAGCGCATCGACGCCGGAGAGCACCTTCACGAAGTCCTCGTACAGATCCCGGGTCCGGGTATAACGATGCGGCTGGAACAGCATCACCAGCCTTCGTCCGGGCCAGCCCTGGCGGATTGCCTCGATGGTGGCGCGCACTTCGCCGGGGTGATGGCCGTAGTCGTCCACCAGTGTTGCCCGGCCGCCGGCGAAGCCGTATTCACCCAGGACCTCGAAGCGCCGCCCCACGCCGGTAAAGCCTTCCAGTCCCCGGATGATGGAAGCATCGTCGGCGCCCTCATCGGCGGCCACGGCGATGGCCGCCAGGGCGTTGAGCACGTTGTGCCGCCCAGGCATGGGCAGCCGGATGCGAAGATCCTCGCCATCGTGGCGCACGACCCGGAACGCCGATTCCATTCCCTGCTGCGCGACGTCCACGGCACGGACATCGGCATCGTCACTGAAGCCGTAGCGGATCACCTGACGGTTCACACGCGGAAGGATACGGCGAACCACCGGATCATCCACACAGAGCACCGCGAGTCCGTAGAACGGCAGGTTGTGCAGGAACTCCACGAAGGTATTCTCCAGGCGGCTGAAGTCCCCGCCGTAGGTATGCATGTGATCCGCATCGATGTTGGTCACCACCGCGGTCATCGGCTGCAAATGAAGAAAAGACGCATCGGACTCGTCCGCTTCCGCCA
>SLJS01000088.1 GCA_007135015.1 Alcanivorax sp.
GGAGCCCATTGATCGACCTGCTTCGCCAGCGAAGGCCTTTTACGACACCCTCATCAAGGGACAGGGGCTTTTCTTCCGACCACCGACTGCTGACCGCCGACCACCACGCCCGAAGGGCCGCCTCAACCCTTCCTCATCAACGCAACATCGGTGCCTTCCAGTACCAGCTCCGCGCCCCATCGCCGCGCCAGCCATCGGAAGGTTTCTTCATGGAAGAAGCAGATATGGGTGATATCGCGGCGGTAGCGCCACTGCGCAAACTCGCTTTCTTCCGGCAGGCGCCGGGTCATGATTCCCAGCCAGCCGCCGGGTTCAAGGAGCTGCCAGATCTGTTCAAGCACTTCGCCGGGGCGTGCGAGATGTTCGAGTACTTCCGTGGCGACGATGAAATCCTTCGGTGACTGCAATACCCCGGCGTCCGGATAATAGAAGGGGTCATAAAGTTCCATGGTAAACCCGGCTTCTTCCAGCATGGCGGCCAGCGCCGGGCCCGGGCCGCACCCGAAATCCAGGCCCCGTGCCGGTGGCCCAATGCGCTGCAGAAGCGGTTCGGCCAGGCGGGACAGAAAGCGCCGGTAGCCGGGGTCCTCCACTTCGTTCTCGTGCAGATCGTATTCCGCCTTCTCCCGTTCCCGGGATGGGTGCTGGGCTGGCGGCACATGCACCAGGGCACACTCCGGGCAACGGCAATAGTCGCGCCAGTGGTCAGGGAACCAGAGCGGGGAGGCTGTCCGGCAAAGGGGGCAGGGAGCCAGGTTATTCATGGGGTGGATTATGCACTTTACTGGCGATTTCCTACATTAGTGTACTGAAACTGCTTACGGAGTCCCCGCAGGGAGAGGGGTAGGCTTTGCATTCGGTTCGGGGCGCATGGATGCGGGCAGAACCCCGGACTGAACGGGAAAATCATCTCCTCCCGGAATCGGGGCGGCCACGGAGGGCCGCCCCGACACTTTCCTCTCTTCTTGTCCGCCCTGATTCTTCACGGCGGGCCATCAGCGAAAGACTCCAGCAGCAGATTGGCCCCGGGCGAGCTGTTCTCCCGCCGCCCGGCGTGTACATTGTCGCCGTATCAGGTGACGCTGTATCGGTTGAGTCGGTAAAGGGGGGGGGCAAAAGGCCCCGTTCACTGTTGCGGCGCTCGCGACTGGAAGCCCCCTCCGCGAGGAGGGTGTCGAAAAAGGGCTTGTGGGAGCGCACCTTGGGGCGCGAAGAACCAGGCACCATGCCGGAATCCGGGGCCTTCGCGGCCCGAAGGGCTTTTGCGACACCCGCTCATAAAGGGGAAGGGAACATGTCTGCCGAAATTATCCGCGAGCTGGACCACTACCCGGCCTTCGAGTCCGGCGCCGTGCGCCTGCTCGAATGGATGCGGCGATACTTCGACCCCGTTTTTCTCGGCAGCGAACGCCTGGATGGCTCCCGTCCGGCGCTCTTTGTCGGCAACCACGCTCGTTACGGCTTCATCGACATCCCCCTGATCGTCGATCATCTCTATCGGGAACACGGCCTGGTGCTGCGCTCGCTGGGTGACCGCAGCCATATGGCGGTGCCGTACTGGCGGGATTTTCTCACCGCCAACGGCATGGTCGTGGGCACCCCGGAAAACTGTGATGCCCTGATGGAAGCCGGCGAATCCATCCTGGTCTTCCCCGGCGGCGCCCGGGAAGTGATGCGCCGCCGTGACGAGGACTATCAGCTGATCTGGAAGAACCGTGTCGGGTTCGCCCGCATGGCGGCAAAACACGGCTACGACATCATCCCGTTCGCGTCCCTGGGCGCCGACGAGTGTTTCAGCGTCCTGATGGATGCCAATGATTTCACCACCAGCCGGCTGGGCCGGGCTCTGCTCAGGAACCGCCGCATTGCCGAACTGCTCCGTAACGGTGACGTCATTCCGCCCGTCTCCCGTGGTCTGGGCCCCACGCTGCTTCCCCGGCCACAGCGGTTCTACTTCTCCTTCGGCGAGCGGATTCCCGCCGTTTCGGCGCTTGAAAGCGGGGCCGATGAACAGCAGGCCCTGTTCAGGCTGCGCGAACAGGTGGCGGGCAGTATTACCCGCCAGCTTGACGAACTGCGCGACTACCGAAGAAAGGACCGGACAACGGGCTGGGGTGTGATGCGTCGGCTGCTGGCGCCGGTGCGCGTGGACTGAGATCACGACAATACTGCCTGCCGCTATTGAGAATGCCGGAAAGGAATAACCCCGGAGCGTGGAATAAATCCGGGGTTCAGGAGATCCGAAACGGGCAGAGCGGTCCTGCGATGCCCGGGTTGTTGGAAAGCGGGGGTCAGAAATTGTACTGCGCACGAAGAAGGAAGATGTTCGGGGAATCGTCTCCGGCCAGGATATCGGCACCCAGCTCATCCTCGCCCACCACCGCCGAACTGCCCTCCACATCCACCATGATGTAGTTGGCCATGAAGCGCACATTGGAAGTGGCGTACCAGTTCAGGCCCAGAGTCAGGTTCTGCTGCTTGCCCCCCTCGATACCTTCATCCTCCAGATCGGCGTTACTCAGACGGGCCGCCACTTCCCAGGCGCCGCCGGGGCCCTGTGGCTTGATGCCGCCGAAGTTGCCGCCGCCATAACCCCGGGATTCGCCGGTAAGCACGTAGCTGGCCTGTACATGCCAGCCTCCAAAGTTGGGGTCATCGGCATCGTCGTCGTCCAGCTTCACCTTCGCCTGCAGGTATTCGGCCTCCAGGGAAAACGCACCGACCTGCCAGGCGGCTTCCGCGGCGAGCCTGGTGGTGGACTCGGCCGTCAGGGTGCCCGTGTCGATGAGGCGCACGCCCGCCGGTCGCGCTTCGGGGCGGTCCCGGAAGCGTACATTCATCTGATCGCCAAGGTCCTCCTGGGCGACAGAGAGCCCCAGGTGCAGGATCGTGCTGTCGGTTTTGAGGGGGTTGAACACCAGGCGGCCAGCAAGACCCTTCTGCATGTCGCCATCGGTACCACCACCGCCGAGAGAGCGGCCATAGCCCATGAGCTGGTATCCGACGGGGCCGGCGAAATTATCGTAGCCGATGCCGATACGACGGGAATCCGCCACCAGGTTGCTGTTGGAGGCGCGCTCAATGAAGGTGATGTTGTTGGAGCTGGTCAGCTCATTGAGCCCCATGGGTACCTTGAACTGCCCGATCTTGAGCTTGCCACCGGCGAGATTGCGGCGAAGGCGCACGTCGTTGGCGCTTACGCCTTCCTCGGCGAAATCGTACTCGATGCGGAAGTCCCAGTCCGGGTCCAGCTTGCCGCCCACGCCCAGGCGGGTGCGACGGGCCAGGAAGTTGTCATCGAGTTCCACATCGTCTTCGCTGTGGAACCCCGCATCCAGGTGCATCCTGCCCCGGGGCTCGAACTCCGGATAGGCCCAGGCCGGTGCCGTTACGGCGACGCCCATGCCGGCGGCCATCACTGCCACGCTCAGTCGATTCAGTCGGTTCATCATCTATGCCTCATCCTGTTTTGAACGTTGTCTTCCGGTCTTTTCCGGTAACCGCGGCAAAGGTTAGGCGGGGCTCATGACGCCCGCATTACGTCAATATGAAGGCCTTGTGACAGCCCCGGGGCTTCCCGTCACATTTTTTTCGCCTGGCCCGAACCCGGATCTTGTGCCTGTCCGGGATTCCTGCTATATTTCCGCAGATGGATATATGGATAAGCGTATATGGTATCGCCTGAATTTCTTTTCCGGGGCCTGTCCGACGCCACGCGACTGAGGTGCCTGCTGCTGCTGCGGGCAGAGGGGCGCCTGTGCGTGTGCGAACTGGTCCATGCCCTGGAACTCAGCCAGCCGCGGATTTCCCGGCATCTCGCCCAGTTGCGGGACATGGGGATCGTGGAATGCGAGCGCCACGGCCAGTGGGTCTACTACGGGCTGCACCCGGATCTGCCGGACTGGGCGCTGGATGTGCTGGACGCCGCCGCCCGGGCGGACAGCCTGGCGCCGCTGCGCGAGCGACTGGCCGCCATGCCGGACCGGCCCCTGGCGTATTGCGAATGACCGCGAACGGCACATTGCAACACGAACGGCCTGAGCCGGGCGGCTCGTGACGGAACGTCCGCTCTCACAACGAACAGGAACGCTGAAATGACCGAAAATGCCATCGACGATGCGCCCGATCCCCGCGAGGGCATGGGTCTCTTTGAGCGCTATCTTTCCGTCTGGGTGGCACTGGCCATTGTGGCCGGCGTGGCACTGGGGCAGTTTGCGCCGGTGGTGCCGGATACGCTTTCGGAGTTCGAGTATGCACAGGTCTCGATCCCGGTGGCCGTGCTGATCTGGGCCATGATCTTTCCCATGATGGTGCAGATCGACTTCGGTGCGGTTGCCGGTGTGCGTCGCGAACCGCGGGGGCTTGTGGTTACCACCACGGTGAACTGGCTGATCAAGCCGTTCACCATGTTCGCCATTGCCTGGTTCTTCCTGATGGTGGTTTTCGCGCCGCTGATCGAGGAAAGCCTGGCACGGGAATACCTGGCCGGTGCCATCCTGCTGGGCGCGGCGCCCTGTACCGCCATGGTATTCGTCTGGAGCTACCTCAGCCGGGGCGACGCGCCCTACACCCTGGTACAGGTGGCGGTGAACGACCTGATCATGCTCTTTGCCTTCGCGCCCATTGTGGTGCTGCTTCTGGGTATTTCCGATATCACCGTGCCCTGGGATACGGTGGCCCTGTCGGTGCTGCTCTATATCGTGATTCCGCTGGTGGCGGGCTATGCCACCCGTCGGTGGGTGATCCGCAACCGGGGTATCGACCATTTCGACAATGTCTTCATGAAGCGGCTTGCCCCGGTAACGCCGGCGGGGCTGATCCTCACGCTGGTGCTGCTGTTCGCCTTCCAGGGCGAGGTGATTCTGAACAATCCGCTCCACATTGCGCTGATCGCGGTACCGCTGATCATCCAGACCTTCCTGATCTTCTTTATCGCCTATGCCTGGATGCGGGCCTGGAAGGTGCGCCACCAGGTGGCCGCGCCCGGGGCCATGATCGGGGCAAGCAATTTCTTCGAGCTGGCCGTGGCCGCGGCCATTGCGCTGTTTGGTCTGCAGTCCGGCGCGGCCCTGGCCACGGTGGTGGGCGTGCTGGTGGAAGTGCCGCTGATGCTGGCGCTGGTGCGCATCGCCAATCGCACGCGCAGGCATTTCCCGGATCACGCCGCCCCCGCACAGGCGGGCGGATAACACGGCGTTGCCGGCGCGGCGTATGATGACGATGGATGACCAGGGGTCCTGCAATGGACCAATGACAGCGGGGATGCATCATGCATGAAAAGGCAATAGTGGGCGTGGACTTTTCCCCGGCGGGGGAGCTTCTCGAGCAGGCCCTGCCGAAACTGAAGCAACTGGGTACCCGTGAGCTCACCCTGGTGCATGTGATGGCGACGGGGTATGGCAGCACGCCCCAGTCGACCCATGAGGAGCATTACCGCGGGGAACTCGAAGCCCTGGCCGAACGGCTGCGCCGACAGGGGTTCAGCGTGGAGGTGGATCTGCGAAGCGGTGAGCCGGCGCTGGAACTCGAGCGGGCGGCTCTGGAATCCAGTGCCACGCTGATCGTGGCGGGTACACGCGGTCATCGTCCGTTGCGCGATCTGTTTCTGGGCAATGTGGCCCTGGGGCTGGCGCGCACCGCGCGCCGCGCATTACTCCTTCTCCCCCTCGGGCAGCACGACGATGCGGGCGATACCCTGGTGCTGGCCACCGATGGGTCCGCGCAGGCCGAAGCTGCCGAAGCGGCTGCCCTGGCACTGCTGGCACTGAAAGGGCAGTTTGCTCGCGTACTGGCGGTATCTGTCGCCGATTCCGGGGATCCGGAAACCCGTGAGCAGTACACAAGAACCCTCGAGGCGCATCTGTCCTCCCTGCGTGAGCGTGCTCCCGTGGAAACCCGGGTACTGGAGGGTGACCCGGCGCGCACCATTGTCGACGTGGCCGCAAGGGAAAAAGCGGGATTGCTGGTGCTCGGCAAGCGTGGGCACAACCCGCTGACGGAACTGCTGCTGGGCAGCACCGCGGAACGGGTGCTGCGCCGCGCCACGGTGCCTGTACTGATGGTGCCGGGCTGAGCTCGTATCCGTCACCGGGGCTGTCATATTCCTGTCACATGGATGTCATTGAATGAGTAGCCATGAACCATAGCGCGGAACCGGACAATGAAGGCTCGCATTCTGATCGTCGATGACGAGGCGGCCATTCGCGAAATGGTGGCCGGCGCCCTGGAACTGGCGGATTTCCAGCCCCTGGAAGCGGGCGATGCCCGCACCGCCCACGCCATGATCGTGGACGAAAGGCCTGATCTGGTGCTGCTGGACTGGATGCTGCCGCCGGTAAGCGGCATCGAGCTGGCACGCCGGCTCAAGAGCGATAGCACCACGGCGGAAATTCCCCTTATCATGCTCACCGCCCGCAGCGAAGAGGATAACCGCATTCAGGGGCTGGAAGCCGGTGCCGACGATTATGTCACCAAACCCTTCTCCACCCGGGAACTGGTGGCGCGTATCCGGGCGGTGCTGCGCCGCACTTCCGCGGAAGCGGCGGAGAAGAAGCTTGAAGCAGAGGGGCTGGTGCTCGACCCGGTCAGTCACCGGGTGAGCGCGGACGAAGATCCGGTGCGACTGGGGCCTACTGAATATCGCCTGCTGGAATTCTTCATGTCCCATCCGGAGCGGGCCTATTCCCGCGAGCAACTGCTGGATCAGGTCTGGGGCGGCAATGTCTATGTGGAAGACCGCACCATCGATGTGCATATCCGCCGGCTGCGCAAGGCCCTGGCGCCCTGGCGCTACGACCGCTTCGTCCAGACGGTTCGGGGTACCGGTTATCGCTTTTCCACCCGCGTTGAAGATCCGTCCTGACACGGCCGGTATGATCACAATGGCCGCAACACCATGAACGGGGAAGCCATTGCGTTCCGCCATCGTTCGAGCTGAATATCGTCGTGTCGCCATTCTGCTGCTGGGGGGGCTGCTGCTGTCGTTGTGGTTCGACTCGCTGTGGCCGGCGCTGATTCTGCTCCTCGTCTACCTGCTGTTTCATGTTTTCCAGTTGTCGCGGCTGGGCCGTTGGATCGAGCGCTTTCGTCCGGGGGAGGCGCCGCCGGAAAGCAGTGGGCTCTGGGGGCGGCTTTTTGACGAGCTCTACCATCTTCTGCGACGGGAAAGCAGTACCCGGGAGGCCCTGGAAACCCTGATCGACCGTGCTGAAAGCTCCGTGACCGCCCTGCGCGATGCCATTGTGGTGGTGGACCGGGATGGACGGATCGAATACTGGAACCGCGCCGCGGAGCGACTGCTGGGCCTTCGCAGTCCGGGCGATCGCAGGCAGACCTTCACCAATCTGGTACGGGACACACGCTTGCGAGAGTACCTGGAGGGCATGGACTTCGGTGAACCGCTTACGGTGCCCGCGCCCATGGATGAAACACGCATGCTGGAGTTCACCGTGACCCGCTTCGGAGGAGGTGACTGGCTGATTCTGGTGCGCGACGTGACCCGCCTGCATAACCTGGAGCAGATGCGCAAGGATTTCGTGGCCAATGTCAGTCATGAGCTCAAGACACCGCTGACCGTTATCAAGGGCTACCTGGAAACGCTCATGGATCAGCGCGAAGACCA
>SLJS01000240.1 GCA_007135015.1 Alcanivorax sp.
CACTTGCGCTGCTCCAGCTTTTCCGCAATGGCGCTGTCTTCCAGTGAGTCGGCAAGCTGCAGCGCCTTGTCCAGATTCACTTCCGCCGCCGGTGCTCCCATGGAGACGGGCTCCAGCCGGTAGGGCGCCGCCTCCGCCGGAGCCTCCCGCGCGGCCAGGCCCCGAAGCAGCACCTCATTGACCACCTCTCCCAATGAGCGGCCGGACTCATGGGCGGCCTTTTTCAGGGATTTCAGCAGATTGTCGTCAATATTGAGGGTGGTGCGCATCGCGATGATTAGCTAAAAGAATCAGTGCATCAAAGTGTAGTGAGGGTATAAACACCGCGCAACATTTCCGGCAGCCGGTGTGCGCACGCCCCTGGCGCTGTGTCTGCTCAGATCAGTCGAATCTCGAAAACCGTTTCGAGACAGGCACCAATTGGCAGATCTCCTACAGCGGCGCGGGCGGAAGATGCACAGGAAGGGGGGGGGGCGTTTGTGCCTGTCCTGATTCGCGGGCGGCGAATCTGTGCCCGGGGAGAAGCGCCGATTGGGTCTGCTCGCTGCTGTCCAGGCGTAACTGGATGGCAGGACTTCAGGCTTCTGGTGATGTGTCAGTCCTCGTCAAAGGATGCATAACGATCGGCGAGATGCTCGATCAGAGCACGTACCGCCGGCAGCATTCCCCGGCGCGACGGGAAGACCGCGTGGATGATCTCGCGGCGTGGTTTCCACCCCGGCAGTACATCCACCAGTGAGCCCTGGGCAAGGTATTCCCCCACCAGCAGGCGGGGCAGCTGCACCACGCCCACCCCCGCGAGGGCTGCCTCGCGCAGGGCGATCATGTCGGTGGTGATATAGCGGGGGCGGAGCCGTACCCTTTTCGTGCGTTCCTCCGGCCCATGCAGCACCCACTCATGCCGCTCCTCCGGCCATCCCACCCACAGGGCGGGCCAGTCGCCCAGTGCCACCGGCCCGGAGGGACGGCCCAGTTGTTTCACGAGAGGGGGCGCTGCAACGAGACACTGGCCCCGGTCCGAAAGACGACGCAATACGAGGTCACTGTCTTCCAGGGGCGCGGGCCGGACCCGGATGGCCACATCCACCCCCTCGGCAAGCAGATCCACGCGCCGGTTGGTGGCTTCCAGGTGGATGTCCACGCCGGGATGGGCGGCCGTGAACTCGGCGAGCATGCTGCCCACGTGGGCGTGAAGCAGGGTAGTGGGGCAGGTGAGCCGCACCACGCCTCGTGGCTCGCCCCGCACCGTCTCCACGGCTTCCCGGGCGGCTTCGGCCTCCACGAGCATGGCTCGGCAGTGCTCGTAATAGCGCTGGCCCACCTCGGTGACCCGGAAATGACGGGTGGAACGGTGGATCAGCCGCACGCCCAGGCGCTCTTCCAGCTGCGCCACCCGCCGGCTCAGCTTGGACTTGGGTTCGCCCAGCGCCCGGCCGGCGGGAGCAAATCCGCCATGCTCCACCGCCCGGGCGAAGTAGTAGAGGTCGTTCAGGTCCGGCATCCTGGTTCCCTGATCGTTCTATATACAGAACGCTGTGTCACCATGATGCATTCTAGCGGCGTTATCGTTCCCGGGACAGGATGGGTGTGGAGCGGTCGGCAGCCCGTCGGCCCGACCTGAATGAACGTGACAAGAGGAGCCACCCATGAATCCGTCCTATATCCGTCTCGACAAGAATGATGCCGCCGTTCTGCTGGTGGACCACCAGGCGGGCCTGCTGTCGCTGGTCCGGGACTTTGAACCCGACACCTTCACCAACAATGTGCTGGCCCTGGCCGATTCGGCAAAGTACTTCGGTCTGCCCACGATTCTTACCACCAGTTTTGAGGACGGACCCAACGGTCCGCTGATGCCGCAGCTGAAGGAAACCTTTCCCGACGCGCCGTACATCGCCCGGCCGGGTCAGATCAACGCCTGGGACAACGAGGAGTTCCTCAAGGCGGTGAAGGAAACCGGGAAAAAGCAGCTGATTATCGCCGGTGTCGTGACCGAGGTGTGCGTTGCCTTCCCCGCGCTGTCGGCACTGGAAGAGGGGTATGAGGTGTTCGTGGTCACTGACGCTTCCGGCACCTTCAATGAGATTACCCGCCATTCCGCCTGGCAGCGGATGCAGGCGGCCGGAGCGCAACTGATGACCTGGTTCGGCGTGGCCTGCGAACTGCATCGCGACTGGCGCAATGACGTGGAAGGCCTGGGCGCACTTTTTGCCGGCCATATCCCGGATTACCGGAACCTGATCACCAGTTACAGCGCAAACCAGGAAGGTTGATGTCGTGGCCGTTCGTGAGCGGGCCGCGAGCCTGCTCACGACACCTGCCTCCTTCCGCTGTAGCATTTGACGAGATAGTTCTGGCGAAACCCCTTTCCTTGATTCGGCATCTTCGGCTTCACTGCAGGACAGGAGACCGACTATGAGTGATCTTGTTCAGGACCGGGAAGAGTCCCGCTCCGGCGACTGCCCGCCCTGTCCGGGCCGGCCGGTACTGGAGCGCATAGACGCCCGGCAGGCGGAAATCGGCAAGGGTTTTGTCGTGCGTCGCGCCGTACCCACCCGCGCCCGACGCATGATCGGCGCCTGGTGCTTCCTGGACCACGCCGGTCCGGTGGACCATGGCCCGGGCGAAGGGCTGCGCGTGGGTCCGCACCCCCACATCGGTCTGCAGACCTTTACCTGGATGATCGAGGGCGAGGCGCTGCACCGTGACAGCCTGGGCCTCGAGCAGATCATCCGCCCCGGGGAAGTCAACCTGATGACCGCCGGCCGGGGTATCGTTCACGCGGAGGAATCTCCCACAAGCGACGCCGGCCGGCTTCATGCTGCCCAGTTATGGATTGCACTACCCGAGGCTGAGCGCCATCGTGCGCCGTCGTTTCATCACCATGCAAAGTTGCCGGTCATTGAACGCGACGGCTTTGCCGTGACCGTGCTGGCGGGCGAGGCACTCGGCGAGGTTGCCCCCGCGCAAGTCTTTTCGCCGTTGGTGGGCATGGATCTCACCAGCAGCGGCTCGGCCCGTACACGCCTTCCCCTGGAATCCGGGTTCGAATACGGGGTCATGTGTCTGCGGGGTTCGGTGGCGGTAGAGGGTGAAACCATTGCGCCGGGCATACTGCTGTACCTGGGCATCGGCCGGGCGGCGGTCGATATCCAGTGCGATGAAGCAACGCAACTTCTGCTGGTGGGTGGTGCACCCTTCGGCGAAGAAATCCTGGTGTGGTGGAACTTTGTGGCGCGCACCCCGGAGGAAATTCGCACCGCCAGTGACGACTGGAATGCGGGCGCCTTCAAGGAGGTTCCGGGCACCGCGCTCGCCCCGCTGAATGCTCCGCCGATTGAAGGGCTGCGGCTGAAAGGAGCGGACCGATGATCGTTACCCGGCGTATTTCGCTTCGCAAACTCCTCGGCTTCACCAGGGCGAACCTGAGCATTCTGCTTGTGTTTATTGGGGTATCCGTGCTCACCGTAGGGCACATCGAAGCGCAGTTGTTGCAGGCACTGACCTACGCCAGCGGTTTTCTGGGTACGGCGCTCGCCTTCCTGATCGGCTTTCGCAATAACCACGCCTACGACCGCTGGTGGGAAGCCCAGCGGCTGTGGTCACAGTTGAAATACGAAACCCGCGGCTTCGCCACCCTGGTGAATGCACTGGTGCTGGATGCGGGGGACGGAGAGGCTGTCCGGCGGGAGATGATCCACCGCCAGGCCGCTTTTGCCTGGCGCCTGAACCGTTTCCTGCGCCGGCTGGAACCGGGAGAGGAACTGGACGGACTCCTGGACGACGATGAACGTGCCGCGATCGAACAGGTGCATACGCCGCCGCTGGCCCTGTTGGCGCGGCAGAACCGCCGGATTCGCGGCCTGTTCGAGCAGGGCCGCATCGACAACTACAAGCATGTGCAGCTTGCACAGGGACTGAAAGGCTTCAATGAAGTGCTCAGTGGCTGCGAACGGCTGAAGAAGACGCCCTTTCCCATGCAGTACACCTGGTTCATGGCCTACAGCCTGATGGTGTTCCTGTTCATTCTTCCGCTCAGCCTGGCCGGCCATCTGGGCTACTGGTCCGTGCCCTTTTCCCTGCTGATCGGGTACGTATTCGTGATGCTCGAATACGTGGGCCGCTATATCGAGGCCCCGTTCGAGAACAGCGTCAATGATACGCCCATGGACTATATCGCGCGCACTATCGAGATCGACCTGCGCCAGCTGCTCGGCGAGACCGAAGTGCCACCCCCGGTGGAGCCCAGGGGTTGGGGTTATCTGTATTGAGACCGGCCGGTCCGGCCCGTAGCCGGTAGCCCGAAGCCCGAAGCAGAACGCGATCAATTGGAGACAGGCACCAATTGGCGAATCGCGCACAGCGACCCGGGCGAAAGGCGTACAGGATAGGCCCGGTTTGTGCCTGTCCCAAAAAGCTGATGTCAGGGCTGATAGCCGGAAGCGGGCGAGCGCAGGCCGCCATGCAGCCCCGCCACGATAATCCAGGAAGCCGCCATCGTGGGCACTGCCAGGATCATGCCCAGCAGGCCGAAGAAATGGCCGGACACGATGATTCCGCCTATCACGACAAGCGGGTGGAGATTGACCGAATGCGCAATCAGTGAAGGCAGAACCAGCAGGTTATCCACCAGCTGTGCGGTCAATACGACGGCCACTGCCCAGAGCGCAACCCACGGCTCAACCGTCGGATCGCCCAGTACACTGATGACCGGCGGGATCATGGCAAGCGGCGGGCCCACATAGGGGATTACATTCAACAGTCCGGTCAGAACACCGAACAGCAGTGGTGTATCGACGCCCACCAGCCAGAAGCCGACCGTGGCGACCAGCGCCACGATTGCCGACTGCATCATCACCCCGCGCACATAGCGCTGAAGCTGCCGGGCCACACGCCCGTAGATCAGCCAGCCCAGCTCGAACTGCCGATTGGGCAACAGATCCAGCAGCCGGTTGCGCAGCCCCTTCCAGTCACGCACCAGGAAAAAGGTCAGCAGGGGGGCAATCACAAGTACCAGAATGGTTGTCGTTACGAATCCCGGCATCTGGGCGGCAACCGCCTGGCCCCATTCATTGCCCTGTTGTATCGCCTGCTCACTCAGCTCTACACCGCCAACGGAAAGTCCGGTAAGTTCCTCCAGCTGTCGGCTGGTGCGTGTGGCAAGGCCGTCGAGTAGCTCCCAGAGGTGGGGGAGTCGTTGCTGCAGCGCCAGCACCTGCTGCGAAAACTGTGGGGCAATCCAGGAAAGAATGCCCATGACCGCCGCCGCGAGCATCGCAAGCACGCTCAGCGAGGCAGCTGATGCCGACATTCCCAGCGCCATCAGGCGACTGCTCACCGGCTCCAGCACCGCATAGAAGACAAATGCCAGCAGGATGGGGATGAGCAACGGCGCCAGCAGAAAGGCCGCCAGCGCCGCCGCACTGAAAAGCCCGCCGGCCACGAGTGCAACCCTCAACCCGGGAGCCAGGGGCGCATCACGAAGCATGGTGACCCTGCTCGCCCAGCTGCTGGTTGGCACGCCGGAGACGTTCGGCGAGGACATGTGCCAGATTGCGCATGAAACAGGCGCCTTCACCCGGAGAGCGTTGCACCCATTCGTCCAGACTGGAGCGCATCAGAAACATCAGCTCCGTTGGTGCCGTGGCAACTGCATCCGCCGTGCGCGGCTCCTCGCTGACCAGCGCCACCTCCCCGAAAAAATCGCCCGGCGCCAACTCGGCCAGCACGCGCTCGCCCGCGCGAATCTCGACCCGCCCGGAGCGGATCATCACCACCCCAGCGCCCACGTCGTCGCGACGAAAGACCGGTTCGCCGGCCTCGTACTGGCGATCGTGCATATCCGAGACCAACTGCCGCGCCTTGCGCTCGGAAATCCCGGCCAGAAGTGGCGTGTCACGCCATAGCTGCACGCTCAGGCTCAATCGGTCTGTCCGTGGGCGGAAAAAGTTCTGCCAGAGGGGGTGCCGACTCATATCGCTTCCTTGTTGTTCTTGCGTGACAGGCAGTGTAAAGCGCAAACACTCCGTCACGGAAACAGGATAGGAGGGAAAGGCCCCGGCGTCACCTTATGGCTGGTGGATATCCGGCAGGATGTGGCCTCCCGGAGCACCTGCGGCAGGGCCGAGCCGGCACAGTGCCCGCAAACCGGTTCGCGAGATTCCGGACAGGCACAAACCGAGATTCCGGACAGGCACAAACCGTTGCGGGATCCCGCCTGTCCTCCATCGCCGCGGCCCCCTGTGCGAGATTGGCCATACAGTGCCTGTCTCGAAATGCACTCGAGGGTCGCTCATGGGGGATTCCCTGTAAGTCGTTGAAGAGCCGGGAAGTTTGATCCGGGAAACGCCGAAGGCCCGGGAATCTTGTGCCTGTCTCGAAAGAACCCGTCCCGAAAGAGTCCGCAGGCGTGCAGGGAGGCGACGTCGACGGCTGGATGGCGATGCGCTCGTGACGCACAATATCCGCTCGCGTGGGTGAACTGTCCGGAGGGAGCCGTACACTGCGCGGCATCGCTTCACCTCTTCCGTGGAAAACCCGGCCATGAGCAAGAAACTGAAATGGAACGGAACGCTCATCAGCGTGCAGCCGCGCATCCGGTTGTATCGCTCCTATGATGAGCGCTGGCACGACTACTCCGGCTATGTCCTCTATGTGAACGGCGAGATCGATGGCGAAGCACGCAGCTTCTCCCTGGGCGTCGGCAAGTCCGTGCGCGAGAAGCACCAGCCGAAGGCCGGCGACCGGGTGGCGGGCCAGTGCCTGCCTGTGGCCGACCCGCGCAGGGAGACCGCCGAATACTACAAGGTCAGCGGCTTCCACGTGCTCGAGCGGGGCCCGGAGCCGGGCGAACCGCCACCCTGGCAGGGCTGCCCGCCGGAACTTTCCGTCTACCGCGAGCGGGGGCATCGCCGACTGGACAAGAAGACCTGGAAGACCCAGTGCCGGGAGTGCATCTGGGGCTGTCTCATGCCGGTGGAACTCATCATCGACAACTGGAACCCTTCCAAAGTCCGCTATCGCGAGGAAACCTTCTGCTACGGCCCCAAGTCCTGCCCGCGCTACCGCGCCGGCCCCACCCGCAAGGTGCCGGGGCGCAATGGACAGCAGTTCGACGAAGGGGACTGGGTAGACGAGGACGCAACGGCGCACCGGGGGCCGGACGAGTGAAGGGGGTTATGCGGTTCCGGGGTTGAGGCGTGGATTGGTATAAGATCTGCGGTTATCCGGAATTGCTCCTGAACAGTGCTTTCGGCCGGGATTATTGCCCGGCGATTGTTTCAATTCGCTTAAGAACGCGGGGAAGCCTGGCCTGGCTTGCCTGATCACCGGGAAGATGTCCCGGGAGCTCATCATGGAACTGGTCATCTCCGAGCAGTTCG
>SLJS01000366.1 GCA_007135015.1 Alcanivorax sp.
CTCCCGTGACAAAGGCATACCGCCCGTCCTCACTGATGAATGCGGAGCCCCCTTCAAGCGCGCCGAAGACCCGGTTGCTGGACGGCTCCCACACGATCAGTTCGCCGAGGGTGCCGGCGTGGAGGTCCACACCCACCAGGCCGAGCTGGTCCGGCCCGCCTTCCTGGTACTGGGCCAGCCCACCGGCGGTTACCTCCAGTGCCAGACGATCGCCGTACAGACCGAAATCAACGACCCGCTCGGTGGCGACTTCGAAATGCTGCGCCCCATCGGCCATGGCATAGGCGGCAACGCCGTCTTCGCCCACGACCACCACGTTGTCGTTGTGCCGCTCCAGGCCCAGGGTGGGGCCCAGCTCCGCCCCCCCAAGGTTTACATGCAACACCGGTTCGCCGTCGGCCAGGCGGATGCCGTACAGGTCCTCGGGGCCGGCGACGTACACATGCTCGCGGTCGGCGTCATAGACCGGCTCCACCACCCAGGGCGCCCAGCTCATCATGCCCGGGGTTTCCATTTCGGGAGTACGCCAGAGCACTTCGCCGGTATCCCGGTCCAGGCCGGCAGCGCCGCCGCTGCCCTCTTCATTGAAGAACTCGCCGGTGCCCCAGACCACAAGCTGATCACCTACCTTGTGGAGATCGCCGAAGTAGGTGCCGGTGACGTCGCTGGCCCAGCGCTCGTCACCAGTATCGGTATCGAAACTGCGCACCTGGTGCGGGTGCCCAAAGGTCACAAAGGTGTCGTCCTCGCCGTGGATGTGAGAGGCCTGGTACAGCGCGGTTTCGGTGATCAGCACATCCGGCTCGGGCATGAAGCGCGGGTCGCTGCCGCCGTCCTCGACGGCCCAGCCTTCGGGAGTGGTCCAGAGTCTTTCGCCGCTTGCCAGGTCAAAGACCTCCACCGGCTCGCCCTGCACGATGGCCCGGTCGCCGGCGACCTGCATTCCGCGCGTGTGCTCGCCAGCATGTTCGCTGACCCAGCGCAGCCGGCCGGCCGGGCTGATCCGCGCCAGTTCATAGGCGGTGGCGGCCTGCAGCCGGTTCAGGTCCCGGCCCCGGGAGAGGACCAGATAATCACCGCCGGGCAGTTCCTCCACCGCGAGGATACCGGGCCCATGAAAGTTCTCTTCACGCCAGTACTCCTGCCCGCTGGCGGCATCCAGCTTCACCAGACCGCTGAAGGTCTTGAACAGGATGGCTTCCCCTCCGTCCACCGGAGCCGCCAGGCCGCGGGCAAAGTGACGCTGCCGGTCCCGCCGGCTTCCGAGCGTCTCGCCGCGGACACTGCCGCCCAGCGACGCAGCGATCTCGCGGCCCAGTGCGGAGGCGGCCTGGCGAATAGTCTCCTCGTACTGCTGAATACTGTAGTGGAGATCGATCTTCTTCCAGATCTGCTCGCCGGTTTCCGCGTCCAGCGCCGTGACCTGCTCGCGGGTGCCCTCGTAGTCGAAGATCAGCAGCAGATTGGCCTCGTCCAGCAGCAGCATGTTGCTGCTCTCCGGGCGCAGGTTGAAGGCCAGCGGCGCATTCCGTGCCTGAATGCGAACCTGCAGGGCATCGAGAATGCTTTCCGGGCCCACGGCGCCAATGGCGCTGCCGTCCTCACCGTCAAGCAGCAGGACGCTGCGCCGGTTGCCGACCACCAGCCGGGAGCCATCGGCCCGCGCGTCGGTGTCGGCCAGCCCCCCTACCCTGGCACCGGATTGCCAGTCGGGCTCCGCCTCCGGCTCCAGGGTAGCGCAGCCCTGCAGCGCCAGTGCCGGCACGGCCAGCAGAAAAGCAAGAATACGGAAAATGCGCATGAAGGTTTCCTCCCTGTCGTTGTTGTTCCCGGGGAAAGTCGCCGGCGGGCGCGGCTCCGAAACTGCCTGGCTTCCCCCGAATCCGGCACGGAGCGGCCCGCCGGCGGTGTACAGCCTACCGCAGGGGACCTTACAGATACCTTACAGATGGGCAAGAATCAGGCCGGGAGGTGGACCGGATAACAAAAAGCCCCGGCCGTTGCGCCGGGGCTTGCCTGCTGCGTGATTGCAACGAGGAAGGCCAGCCGTCCTCGGCCGCATAGCGGCATCAGCATTGCTCCGGAAAGTCCGAAGCCTCGAAGAGCTCGCCATCAACAAAGACCTGACCGTTAGCCTCGATCTCGACCGTGTAGGTCTCATCCTCGTCTTCTACCGTAACGTCCATTTTTCCGCCATATAGCTCTCCCTCGCCTTCCTCGTCAATATTCTCTATAAGCAATGCTTTGTCCGTTTCGTAGCTGACGTGAAAGGGACATGCTCCCTGCTCGTCGAGGTCCAGTTTCATGCGGCCATCAAGAGTAACCTCGGCATTTCCACTCCCAATGTCCTCGCCGGTCATTTCGAAATAATCGTCGGGGTCACCGAGCTCAATAATAGTACCTTCGCCACCGTCTTGCCCGGGTGCCACGTTCTCCATGAAGCCATAAAAGGCAAAAGCGGCATCCCTGTTAGTGCCCACATCATCAAGGCTTCCCGCCTGACAGCCTTCACAAAGACGCATTACATAGCGGGACTGGCTGCTCTGTCCATGAAAGGTCGCCTGCCAGGGCTCTGTCGGATCAGGTGGGATCTCTTGATCCACATTGCTGTCCTGGCCCAGCATTCCGGCTGCTGCGTAGCTGACACTCATATCCCCCGACTCATACCGGAGCGAATCCATGGCGCCAATCAGATTGATGTCATCGCCGGTGCAGTCCATTCTGAACTGGGCGTTCTCGAAATTCCCTCCAGAGACCGTGCCGTCAAAGATCTCGTCACCACCTTCGTCCCCAAGTATTTCGTCAAGATCGCTTTCAGCTACTACCTCCTGCCTGCCTCCATCAAAATCATAATTAATCTTGGGCTCGTCATAGTCATCCTCGACGTCATCGTAGATTTCAAAAGTCCCGGTGCCGTCATAGATATCCTCACAGATATCAATCTCATCTCCATTGTCGCCGAGCGGCTGTGAGCTTGTATTCCCACTGGAATCCCCGGACCCGCCATTACCGGGAACAGCCCCAACCTGCCCCTGCGCCATGGAGGCAGTGCCGGTCGCCATCATCGCCGCCATTGCAGCCTGCTGCTCACCGGAGAGGCTGGTTCCCCCATTACCGCTGCCATCACTGCTGCTACCGCCGCAACCAGCCACACCAATGGCCAGCGCAGTAGCCGCCAGCCAGCCTATGCCATTCGAGCTGGCGATTCGCATGAATGAATTCATTTCTGCCCTCCTTTTGCTTTTTGGGTGAATGTGACCCGGGTGTTTCATCCCGGGTCCGGATTCATGAGACATGACTCTAGCAACCGGCACCTTACAGATTGCTTACAACAAGCGAACCTATCGGGCTCACCCGGGGGAAACCTCGGCCCAGTGCCATAAATATTATTCCTAGAAATTGAAGCGCCTCCTGTTATTCTTTGATCTTCTAGAAGTCCCTTGTCAGACCCTACCGCTCGCAACCGAGGGTAACGAATTCGGATCCGTTCCATCATTCCATTCTCCGACTGCAAGCACTTGCCCCTCACCCAAAGGTGTTCTTTTTACGGCGAAATCGTAACGCCTTCTTTCTCCGGGAATCTCCATGGCACTAGACTCTACACAGGCGCGCAAGATCGTGGGGGAGTTGTATGCGATACTTCACGGCATGGCTGCTGACGCTGCTTTTCCCCGCGCTGGCCGGCGCCACCAACTTCTCCTACAGCTACCTGGACTTTTCCCTTGCCCACACAGACCTGGACGAGAAGCTGGAGGTGGACGAAGAGCGGTTCGAGGAGCTTGGCGAGCTTCGCCTGGATGGCTCCGCGCAGGTCGGAGACAATTTTGCCCTGGGACTGGAACGATCCTTCGCTACCAACAGCAGAAGGGATGAGCGCATTATCGAGTCCCGGTGGGGATTCAATGCAGCTTTTCCCTTTGCAGTTTCCGATGCGCTGGATCTCGTGCCCCGCTTCGGGTACGAGTTCGTGCAACAGGAGCGCTGTGTGGACCGGGTCTGCGAGAAGAGCTCGGACAGCGCCATGATCTACGGGCTGGACCTGCGCACCTGGGTGGTGCCCGAGCGCTTCGAGGCATTCGCAGGCTGGCAGGACAGCACCGTGGAAGACAGTGAGACGGTAGCTTCGGTCGGCGCGGCCCTGTGGTGGCTGGAGGGCAACCGGCTGAGCGTGGAAGTCGCCGAAGACGGTATCGACCGGACGTTCCGCCTGGGCTATCGCTACACCTGGCACTGACAGGACCGGCACGGCCGCTTCGCGCCCCCCGGATTACGCTTCGCTTCATCCGGGCTACCTGTGCGTCCCTTTCCCCGAGGGTGTCGCAAAAGCCCTTGCAGGAGCGCTGCTTGCAGCGCGAAAGGCTCCGAATCCGGCATGGTGGCGCATTCTTCGCGCTGCAAGCAGCGCTCCTACAGGGGCCATGGGGTAGCCCCGGAAGGGAGAGGGGTGGACAGTGCCGGCATGGCGGCCGTGCCATTGGTGCCGGCGCTGGCGGCGGCGGAGGCGGTTCCTTCACCGAATGGCGGGCGGCAGGTATAGTGCGTGCTTTTCTCGGGGGAATCGCTTGCGTACCTACGCCGATAACGACTATCCCGCCCATCATCGGCCGGACTGGCGCATTATCGCCGGGCTCTGGCCCTATCTGACGGAATTCCGCGGCCGGGTGGTACTGGCCGTGATCTTTCTGGTGGCGGCGAAGCTGGCCACGGTGGCGGTGCCGGTGGCGCTCAAGTTCATTGTCGACTACCTGGAAGAGGGCCGGGGCCAGGAGGCGGCGCTGGCGATTCCCGTGCTGCTGGTGCTGGGCTACGGGGCCCTGCGCTTCGGCTCCACCCTGTTCAACGAGCTGCGCGACGCGGTATTCGCCCGCGTGGCCGAGCGCGCCATGCGCCGGGTTTCGCTGCGGGTGTTCGAACATCTGCACCGGCTGGATCTGGGCTTTCATCTTTCCCGCCGCACCGGCGGGCTGGCCCGGGACATCGAGCGCGGCACCAACGGCATCAGCTTCCTGCTGCGCTTCACCCTGTTCAATATCGTGCCCACCATCCTGGAAGTGGCCCTGGTGGCGGCGATCCTGTTCGCCGTGTTCAGCCCCGGCTATGTGACCGTGATACTGCTGGCGGTGGTGGTCTATGTGCTGTTCTCGGTCAAGGTCACCGAGTGGCGCACCCGCTTCGTGCGCGAGGCCAACGCCATGGATAACGAGTCCAACAGCCGCGCGGTGGACAGTCTTCTCAATTTCGAGACGGTGAAGTACTTCGGCAACGAGGGCTATGAGTCGCGCCGCTTTGACGAAGGACTGGCCGATTGGGAAAGAGCACGCATGAAGAATCGCCTGTCGCTGGCCTTTCTCAATTCGGGGCAGGCGCTGATCATTGCCGTGGCCATGACGGTAATGATGTTCCTGGCGGTGGCCGAGGCCGCCGCTGGCGAGATCAGCCTGGGCGATGTGACCATGATCAATGCCTACATGATACAGCTGTTCGTGCCGCTCAATGCCCTGGGCTTTGTGTACCGGGAAATCCGCCAGGCGCTGGTGAACGTGGAGCGCATGTTCGGACTGCTGGAGCAGCCCTCCGGAGTGACCGACAGACCGGATGCCCGGGAGCTCCAACCCGACGGCGGCAGCATCCGGTTCGACGCCGTGCATTTTGCCTATCAGCCGAAACGGCCGATTCTCGAGAACGTGGACTTCGAGGTCCCCGCCGGCCACAAGGTTGCGGTGGTGGGCGCCAGCGGCGCGGGCAAGTCCACCCTGGCGCGGCTGCTGTTTCGCTTCTTTGACGTGGACGCCGGTGCGATCCGCATCAACGGCCAGGCTATCCGCGATGTGACCCAGGGCAGCCTGCGCGCGGCCATCGGCGTGGTGCCCCAGGACGCGGTGCTGTTCAACGACACCATCTACAGCAATATCGCCTACGGACGGCCCGATGCCACGGAGGAGGAAATCCATCGCGCGGCAAGCCTGGCGCATCTGGATCACTTCATCGACTCGCTTCCGGACGGCTTTGAAACCCGTGTGGGCGAGCGCGGCCTAAAGGTCTCCGGCGGCGAGAAGCAGCGCATTGCCATTGCCCGGGTGCTGCTGAAAGACCCGCCGATTCTGGTGCTCGACGAGGCCACCTCGTCACTCGACACAGCCTCCGAACAGGCCATCATGGATGCGCTGGCCGAGGTGGCCCGCCAGCGGACCACCCTGGCCATTGCCCACCGTCTGTCCACGATCCGGGATGCGGATCAGATACTGGTCCTGGAAGAAGGTCGCGTTGTGGAGCGAGGCCGGCATGAAGCGTTGCTGGAACAGGGAGGCGTTTATGCGCAGCTCTGGGCACGGCAGCATGCCCCGGAGCGCTCGGACTGAGCGCTCCGGGAGCACGGCTGAACCACAGGGGACTCAGAAACCTGAGACCGGGCGGTAGCCGGCTTCCGCCTCCATGCCGCTATCAAACTCGCTTCCCACGGAGAAAAGGGAGTTTTCTTCACGAGTGTTCACGTAGATCACCTTGTACATGTTGCCCGCACCTTCAGTATCCACGGCACGCAACAACCTGTGAGGTCCCGGGCCGACGCCAAACATCTCGGCGTCATCCGCCGGGGAGGGAAGGTCTCCAAGGATGACCATCCCTCCCTCCGGATCGTTCGCCGAAACGGCGGCCACTTGCGAGTCATCCAGTACCATGAAGACTTCGGAAAGTTGCAGCTCACCGTCCAGCAGGCCCAGTTCCCCGTCTCCGGTTGTGGAAGCGCCAATCCAGCGTGCGTCGTGCAGTTCGAGGCGTTCTCCGGTGTTGACGTTGGCCGCCACGGCAATGTCTGTCTGTACATCAACTGTGCTTACATCCCTGGTGTAGAACACCCAGGCATCCCTGCTTCCATGGACAACGGTCTCGATATCCTGGTTGAATTCATTATCATCGATCACGGTGGCATTGCCGCTTTCCATGTCAACCGCCCGCACCTGCTGACCGCTCGCCTCCCAGGTCCAGACCACATGGCCCGCCGCACCGATAACGAAAGTCACGCCCAGGGCCGCTTCATCCACGGAGTCCAGCACCTCCCAGCCGTGCGCATCAAGGCGAACGATATAGGGAGTGCCGTCATCGATACGGGAAAAGAACGCGGCCTCGTCTGAATAGGTAAGCTGGCTTTCCCCTGGCAGATCCGCCCCCTGGGTCATGAGCGCATCGCCAAAGACAAGGGGAGCATCCTCCTCATCAAGAACCAGAGAGATCGTGCCCGGATCACTGTCCTGCTCGGGGCGCTCGTAGAGCCACATTTTCCAGTCTTCGTCACCTTCCTTCTTGATGGCTACGGGGA
>SLJS01000184.1 GCA_007135015.1 Alcanivorax sp.
CCGGAGTAATTGTCCCGGTAATGAAGCAGCCGGCCGCGTTCGATATGCAGGATGTGTTCAACCGTGGAGTCGAGAAAGTCCCGGTCGTGAGAGATCAACACCATGGTGCCGGCAAAGCGCTTGAGCCAATCCTCCAGCCAGAGCACCGCGTCCAGGTCCAGATGGTTGGTGGGCTCGTCTAGCAGGAGCAGGTCCGCGTCGGAGATCAGCACCCGGGCCAGGTTCAGCCGCATGCGCCAGCCGCCGGAGAAGGAAGCGACCGGTTCCTGTTGCTGTGCCTCGGAAAACCCCAGCCCGGCCAGGATCGCCGCCGCCCGGGAGGGCAGTGACCAGGCGTCGATATTGTCCAGCGCCCCGTGGGCGGCGGCGATGGCGTGGCCATCGTCGCGTTCCTGGGCACGGGCCAGTTCGGTTTCGTGGGTCCGCAGCGGGCCGTGGCCGTCGAGCACATACTCCAGCGCCGGTTGTGGCAGCGCCGCCACTTCCTGGTCCATCATGGCAATGCGCCAGTTCGCCGGCACATGAACACTGCCGCGGTCTGGCTCCAGGTTCCCCGCCAGCAGTTGCAGCAGCGAGCTCTTGCCGGAGCCGTTGCGGCCGGTCAGGCCCGCCTTCCAGCCCTGGTGGAGGGTCAGGCGCGCACCCCGCAGCAACAGCTCGGGGCCACGGCGCAGGTCCAGGTCTTCCAGTTGCAGCATGGAGCGGTCCGGGGTCATGCAGAAGGAGGCACAGGATATGGGAAAAGGCACGGGGGAAACAGGGGCGACGGACCTCTGGTCCTTCGCACTGCGAATGTGGGAGCAGCGCGATGTGCCCGCCGCGGCCATTGCGCTCCAGGACCGGTGGTCATTGTCCGTCTGTCTGCTGCTCGGTGCCCTCTGGCTGGAACGCCGGGGTGGACCGGTGGATGGGGAACTGGCGGCAAGGCTCGTGGAGCGGGCAGTGCTGCGGGACCGGGAATGGATCCTTCCACTGCGCCGCCTGCGTCGCGAGGCATCGCAAAGGCCGGAGTGGTCCGACTGGAAGCGGCACCTGCAGAAGGCGGAGCTGGAGGCGGAGAGGCTACTGCTCTCGGAGCTTGAGTCGTTGATCGCGGGCACGGGCCTGTCGAATGGAGATCCCGGACCGGGCTGGCTGGAGCAGGTGCTTCCCCGCGACCGGAGCGAGGAGATGGAGGCGCTGCTGGAAGTGCTGCGAGGTGCGGCCCGTCAGTGCGGATAACGCCATCGCTGATGGGCCCTGTTGGCATCTGCAGGAGCGCTCTGGGGAAGAGGTTGGGTGTTCCTTCTTCCGACCGCCGAAAACCGACCACTGACCGCCGCGCGCCGGGGCCGCGCTAGCGAGGCCCCGGGTTTCGCTTCGCTTCACCCGGGCTACACGCTTTTTCCGACCCCTGAATACCGACCGCTGACCGCCATCACCGAAACCCGGGCATGGAACGGATCAGGGCGCGCTGGATCTCCAGCCATTCCATGACCCGCTGCCACTCCTGCAGGTCCTTGCGCACGCGGGGCGAGTCCAGTTCCGTCAGTCCGGTGCCCTCACCGGAGGCCTGTACGTAGTACTGGGTGTCGCGGAGCGTGGTCAGCCAGGGAATCTTGAGGCTGCGCAGGAACTGCTGGAGCTGGTGATAGACCCTTGTGCGGGCCTTCGCCCGGTTGGCGAGCACGGCCAGCCGCCGCGGGCGGCGCCGGTAGCTGGGCGTGAGCATCACTGCCTGGAGAAAGCGGGTAGTGGCACGAATGTCAATGGGGCTGGGCAGTACCGGAACGAGCACCACATGGCACAGCGAGAGCACATGGTCCAGGGTGGCGCCGGAAAGCCCCGCCGGGGTGTCGATGATCAGATATTCGCCGGAGCGCTGGATCATCGCCTGTATCTGCCCCTTTGATACGGAGCCCTCCAGGGACAGCTGCAGACCCTGAATCGGTGCCGCATCGGTCTTCTCGCGCAGCCGCAGCCAGTGCGTGGCGGACTGCTGGGGGTCGAGATCAAGCAGAGTGACTTGTCGGTTGCGCACGGCAAAGTGGCTGGCCAGGTTGGTCGCCAGTGTGGTCTTGCCACAACCGCCCTTGGCATTGGCCACCAGTATCACAAAGCGCCTGTCGAGCGGATTCTCCACAACCCGCGCCCCGGAGACCACGCCATCGCGGACTTCGCCTTCTTGTTGCATTATTCTGGGTCCGGCGCTTGTTTCGGTATATCGACTATACCCCGTAAACCCTCGGGGGATACAGGAACGGGTTCCGGATGCCGCCATTTCCCTGTGCCCGGAAATTCGCGCCGGTGGCGTGGATGACAGGGGCGGCGCAATGACGCTATGCTTGCCGCTTGTCGGGACAACCCCGTTGTGGGCGTTTCATGAGATACCTGGTTCTTATCGTGGTGCTGGCCGCGGCAGTGGTGGCCGCGTGGATGCTGCTTCCGGAAGAGCGGCGCGAGAGCCTGTTCGAGCAAGTGCCGCAGGAGGCTGCCGAAGAGCTTTCCGAAGGGCGGGATTCAAGGCCGTCCACCGGGATCTATCGCTGGGAGGATGAACGCGGCAGGACCCACTATGGCCAGAGGCCTCCGCCGGGTGTGGAAGCCGAAATGGTCGAACAACGAGGTGTGCCGGCACCACCGGAACAGGACTTTTCCGACACCGAGTAATCGCAAGCCCCATGGAGGCATAATGAAAAGAGCAGCAACGATACTGACTCTGGCCGCACTGGCCACCGCCTGTGAACAGCCGGGCGACAATGACGTCGCGAGTGTGGACCTGGACAGTGAAGACAGGAAGGCGGCCTACGCCATCGGTTATCGCAGTGGTGAACAGATGCATGGCCAGATGGATGATCTGGACGTGGACGCCTTTATCGCCGGCATGCGTGACGGCATGGAGGGGCGGCAGGACGACCTGCCCATGGACACGGCGGACATGGACGACGCCATCATGAGCTTCCAGCAACAGATGATGGCGCAGCAACAGGAAGAAATGCAGCGCGAGGGCGAGGACAATCGCAGGAAGGGTGAAAAGTTCCGCGAGGAAAATGCCGAGCGCGAGGAAGTGACGGTGCTGGACAGCGGCCTGCAGTACGAGGTGCTGGAGTCCGGCGACGAGGATGCGGCAAGCCCGGACTCCGGCGATACCATCAAGGCGCACTACCACGGCACCCTGGTTGACGACACGGTCTTCGACAGCTCCATGGATCGTGGACAGCCTGCCACCTTCCCGCTGTCCGGAGTGATTCCGGGCTGGCAGGAAGCGCTTCCCAAGATGCGCGTGGGCGACAAGTGGCGCATCGTGCTGCCGCCGGAGCTGGCCTATGGCGAGCATGGCGCCGGTGAGCAGGTGGGCCCGCACTCCACGCTGATCTTTGAAGTGGAACTGCTGGAAGTGAACCCGGAGGAGTAACCGGGTCCACGCAAGGCTCCGCTCCGTCGTGGCGGCCCGCAAGGGCCCGTCACGACGGGGCATCACTTCCCCACCTTCCCTGCGGTGACAGGATGTCGCAAAAGGATCTTGTGGCGCCGGCAGGAGCGCTGCTTGCAGCGCGAACCCGCACCATACCGTTCTGGAACCTTCGCGCTGCAAGCAGTGCGTCTGCGGCTGACTCCGGAATGGTCGCCGTTGCGTAGGCGCGCTCTACTGGACCACGGGTGCTGTCGTCATCTCCTGGCCATGGATGCTCAGGATCAGCTGGTCTTCCAGCGCGAACCGTTCCTCAAGCAGTTCCAGCAGCTCGGAAAGCCGGGCGGGCAGTTCCTCGCTCCGGGCGCGGATACTTTCCGGGCTTTCGTAGTCCTCGTTGAACTGCAGGGCCGCCTCCGTGGAGGTTTGCAGTCTTTCCATGATATGGCGGATCAGGCGCCCGTTGTCATTGCGTACCCAGCGGGCTTCCCGGGCCAGTTCCTGATAGATCTCGAAATAGCCGGCGCTGATATAGTCCATCAGCACCTGGCACAGCCGCGAGACCCGATGTTCCAGGGGGCGCTTGTCTGTCTCCAGACCCTGGAGCCCCTGCACGGCGCAGAGAAGATAGAGCAATTGCTGGCGTTCCCGTAACCAGGCCTGTACCAGTCCTTCCATGCGCTGCCAGTGTGCGAGAGCTGAGTGTTGCGGTGTGGCCATGATCCATTCCTCCCTGCCCTTGCCCGGGCCGGGTGCCGGGGGTGCGGATTCCAAGCCTAGAACAGTCGGGGAAAGAGCGGCAATTGGCTAAAGGTGACAGTACCGGAGCGGGATGTCGCAAACGACACAAGTGGCTGTAAAGACGGGCTTCTCCGCTACAGACTGTTTTTTCATAAAGGCGTGATCCTTTAGTGATAAATCCATCGCTCGAGAATTCCTGTGACAGGCATCACTTTCGGGCAGGCCTTTGCCTGCCCTGGTTATCTTTCCCCGGGAGAATGTCGCAAAAGGGCCTGATGGCGTTCTGGTGGCGGGAACCCGGCCGGCAGGCCGGAAAACGAGCCTGTCCTGCGAAGGAGCGCCCTGGCGTGAAGTTCTACCTCCGCCCTGCCGGGTGCTTCGCGGCCCAGGGTCCGTCCCCGTAAATAACCTGGGGGCAGGTTTTTACGGCAGCCCCTGCCACACCCATGGAAGCACGAGCGCCGTCAGCAGCCCGGTCAGACCCAGCGCCAGGCTGGCAAAGGCGCCGGCGCGTTCGCTGTACTCGAAGGCGCGGGCGGTGCCGATGGCGTGGGCCACGAGACCCAGGGTGAAGCCGCGTACCCGGTCGTCGGTAATGCGCAGCCACCGGAAGACCGGCGGTGCGGCCAGGGCCCCGGTAATGCCGGTAATGGCCACGATGCCCGCCGCCAGCGAGGCGTACCCGCCGATCAGCGTTGCCGTTTCGATGGCGATCGGGGTGGTGATGGACTTGGTGGCCAGCGAAGCCAGCACTTCGCCGGGGGCTGCGAGCAGCCACGCAATCAGCAGTGCGATGGCGACGGTCAGCACAGCTCCGACGGCAGTGGTTACCAGGACCGGTTGCCAGACGTTGCGGATGCTGCGCAGCTGGCGGTAGAGCGGCCAGGCCAGGGCCACGGTGGCCGGGCCCAGCAGGAAGTGAAGCAGCGAGGTCTGGCGAAGGTAGGCCTCGTAGTCCAGATTCACCAGCAGCAGTATGGTCGATACGGGCACCGCGGCCACCAGCAGGGGGTGGAGAAGCGGGTGATGGTGACTGCGGCTGTAGAGCCATTGCCCCAGTCGGTAGCTGGCCAGGGTGAGCAGCAGTCCGAACAGCGGTGAGTGGATGACGGAGTTCATCGCTGCGTTCTCCCCACCAGTTTCTGCATGAGCAGGGCCACCAGCGGCAGTGCGATCAGGGTGCCGCCGACCACGGCGGCGGCCAGCGCCAGGCCATGTTCCGCATAACGTGGCCATTGCATGACCACCCCGACGGCCACCGGAAAGAACAGCAGTGTGAGGTGACGCAGCAGCATCTCCGCGGCTGGCGCCACCCGCTCCAGCCAGGCCTGGCGGAAGAGCAGCGCACACAACAGCAGGATCATGCCGGCCACCGGCCCGGGCAGGGGCAGGCCCGTGTAGTGAACCAGCAGTTCGCCGAGCAGCTGGAAAAGCAGCAGTACAAGCAGTCCATCAAGCATGGGGCGCGAGCATACTGGAAGGATGCGCGAAGCGCATCCGGCGGGCGCCCCTTTGGGGCGCAGCTACGAGCCACGGGCTACGAGCTGCGAGAAGGTTGTTCCGAGCTCGGCCCTGCTGGAGGGTCCCCTCTCCCCTTGGAGGGTGTCGCAAAAGGGTCTGCTGGCATCTGTAGGAGCGCTGCTTGCAGCGCGAAAACCCCGGACTCCGGCACGGTGCCAGATTCTTTGCGCTGCAAGCCGCGCTCCTGCACGGGTTTCTGCGACAGCCTCAATGGAGGGAGGCGCGGCGAAGCCGCGCAATCCCGTAGCCCGCGGCCCGAAGCCCGCAGCCGCGCCCCGAAGGGGCGCATCATCTCAGTGGACGGAAGAGCTGGTAGAAGGCGGCCATCAGCAGGAATCCGGTGACGATCAGGGTCCAGCCGGGGATGCTGATGCCCAGGAAGGTTTCCACGATGCCGCAGTCGGCTCGTCCGGCAAAGACCATGGCCAGGGCCTCATGGAAGGGGAAGGTGTCCATGATGTAGTCCATGCCCGGTCCGCAGGCGGGCATCTGGTGCGGGGGCAGGCTTTGCAGCCATAGATGCCGGATGGCGATGCCGGCGCCGGTGCCCGCGGCCAGGATGGTCAGACCCGCGTAAACCCGGTGGCCCGTCGGGCCGGGGTTGTGCAGCACTGCCACCACCAGCACCGCCGCGGCGGCCAGTACGGCGATGCGCTGGAAGATGCACAGCGGGCAGGGCTCCATGCCGGCCCAATGCTGCAGTATCAGGGCTCCACCGATGGCGCCCAGGCAGAACAGCAGGGCAACCAGGTTGAGTGCGCGGGGAGCGAGCAGTACAGGCAGGGTTCGATTCATGGATATCCGGAACACACTTCAGAGGCCGTCAATGGTAGCGTCTGGCGAACAGGGGGCAAAGGTTTATGTGGGGTCGGTGGATACGAATATCGGAAGTCGGCGAAATTGCGGGGAGGGGGAGACCGTGCCGCCTGCTGCGCCGGCCGCCCATGTGCTCAGGGATCGGATTCAGACTGCCTGCCGGCTTTCCTGGCGGCGCTGCCAGGCTTCGTAGCCTTCCAGCCAGCCCGCCTCCCACCAGGAGGCAAGGTTGTCATCCGTGTAGGGACAGGTATCGCGACCGCGGCCGCTCATTCCCCACATGCATCCCTGATCGTACGCCTTCTTGGACGGATCCCGGGCTTCGGCCTGTTCGCCCATAACGCACACTCCCGTGCTGCCTGATTCCAGAATAACAGCATAATGGTCGGTGATTGCGCCCACTCGGGGAATCAATCGATCCGCTGATCATTTCTGTGCGAACAAAGTGTGAGCCAGATCACGTCGGGCGGGCGGCCGTGGTTGCCGTTGTCGAATCAGTCCTCGAAATAGGCGGCCAGGTATTCCTCGAAGGGGACTTCCTCGCGGGCCTCATGTTCGGCCTGTTCGGCCAGGCTTTTCTCGGCGAGTGCGCGCAGTTTCTGCTCCTCCCCGTCATCCAGGGGGCGGCCGATGAAATGCTCGCGATGGAGCCGGGCCTGTTCCATTGCAAAGGCAAAGAATCCCTGGCCGGTCCGCTCCATGGTCTGCAGTACCCTGGCCGAGGGTGTGGTCTCCGGGTGCTCGACCTTTTCAACCTGACGGGCCAGGGCCCGGGCGTAGTGGTCGCCGCCACGGGTGCGGTCGAACAGTTCGGCAATGGGTTTCATTTCCTGCATCTTCTC
>SLJS01000370.1 GCA_007135015.1 Alcanivorax sp.
CGGCCTTGCGCGGCCTTCGGCCGCTCTCCCCACCCCGACCCATCCAGGGCCTCGCAGAGCTCGGCCCGCTCCGGCGGCGGTCCGTCCATTGGGACAGACCTTGTTTCCGCCTCCGCCCCCCTCACGGGGGAGGGAGCTTCCTTTTCCGGTCGTCGAGGGTTTTTACGACACCCTCGCGAGGGGAGACGGAACCCTCCAGCGAGGCCGTGCCGGAATCCGGGGTTTTCGCGCTGCAAGCAGCGCTCCTACAGATAACGACAGCGGAATGGTCCCCGTCCCCCTTGCGACACCGTCGCGAGGGGAGGGAACAAGGAAAGCGCGGCGAAGCCGCGTTACTCGCAGCCCGTGGCCCGCAGCCCGTAGCCCTTCCCTTGCCCCGGCCGCGAAGCGGCTTTCTCCACCATCTCGCGGGCGTGGGCCAGGGTGGAGTCGGTCATCTCCACGCCGCCGAGCATGCGGGCGACTTCGTTGATCCGGTCCTCGTCGCGCAGCAGCAGGATGTCGGTGCGGGTGTGGCGCCGGTCCTGTTCCTTGAGCACGTGCCAGTGGTGGCGGCCCAGCGCGGCCACCTGGGGCTGGTGGGTGATGCACAGCACCTGGGCGTGTTCGCCGAGTTCGCGCAGCAGGCGGCCGACGATCTCGGCGATGCCGCCGCTCACCCCCACGTCCACTTCATCGAAGACCAGTGCGGGCACGGTCAGCGCCCGGGCGCAGATCACCTGGATGGCCAGGCTGATGCGCGAGAGCTCGCCGCCGGAGGCCACGCGCGCCAGCGGGCGCGGCGGCTGGTCCGGGTTGGCGGAAAACAGGAAGGCCAGGTTCTCGTTGCCGTCCGGGCCCGGTTCGCATTCCTCCAGGGAGACTTCCATGCGCGCGCCCTCCATGCTCAGCTCGCGCAGATGGCGGACCACGCCCTTTGCCAGCTGCGGCGCCGCGTTCCGGCGCAGTTTGCCCAGTGCGCGGGCGGCCTTGTCGTAGTCTTTCCGGGCCTGGTCCTCGGCCTTTTCCAGGGCGGCCAGGTGCTCGTCGTAGTGGGCCAGGGTGTCGGCTTCTTCGCGCAGCTGGCGGTGGCGCTCCGGCAGTTCCTCCGGGCGCACGCGATGCTTGCGGGCGAGGGAGAACAGGGCGCTGAGGCGCTCTTCCACCTGTGACAGGCGCTCCGGGTCCAGTTCCAGGCGATCGAGATAGTGGCGCAGGTCCTCGGCGGCGGCTTCCACCTGCAGGCGGGCCGACTCCACGGTTTCGCGGATGCTGTTAAGTGCCGGGTCTCCGTCGCCGGCCTCGCCCAGCCAGCCCGTCACCTGGCCAAGCAGGTCATTGGCGGTGGTGGTCTCGCTGCTCTCGTAGAGGGCGTCCGTGCTGGTGCGGCAGAGCCGGATCAGTGACTCGGCGTTGGCGAGGCGCTTCTGCTCGGCCTCCAGCTGCGCCAGTTCGCCTTCCTCCGGGGCCAGTTCGTCGAGCTCCTCAAGCTGGAAGCGCAGCAGCTCCTCGCGCTCGCGGCCGGCCCGGGCGGCTTCCAGGGCCTCGCCGTGTTCGCGGCGGGCCTGCTGCCAGGCGCGCCACAGCCGCCGCACCTCGCGGGCGCTGTCGGCGGCGCCGGCGTAGCTGTCGAGCAGGTCCCGCTGGGCCTGGCGGCTGAGCAGGGCCTGATGTTCGTGCTGGCTGTGGATGCTGATCAGCCATTCGCCCAGTTCGCGCACCTGCTGCAGGGGCGCGGGCGTGCCGTTGATCCAGGCCCGCGAGCGCCCGTCGGCGCGCACCGTGCGCCGCAGGATGCAGTCGTCGCCGGCGTCCAGTTCGCGCTCGGCCAGCCAGGCCCGGGCGGTCTCGTTGCCGGCGAGGTCGAAGCAGGCGCGCACCTCGGCGCGCTCGCTGCCCTCGCGGACCATCATGGCGTCGGCGCGCTCGCCCAGGGCCAGGCCCAGCGCCTGCATGATCACCGACTTGCCCGCGCCGGTTTCGCCGGTGATCACATTCAGCCCGCGGTCCGGTTCCAGCTCCAGGGCTTCCACGGTGGCAAAGTTCTGTATACTCAGGTGGTTCAGCATAGACTGATCATAAGGCCAGTACCCGGACTATCATAGGGAATCCGGGCCGGGTTGATAAGCCCTTTCCCCGGAACCGGTGATTTCTATAATGTGAACGCGAACAGGAACCGGCATTCCCATGACCGAACTCGAGCTCAACGAACGCAAACAGCGCCTGCTGCGCAGCCTTGTGGAGGAGTATATCCGCGAGGGCCAGCCGGTGGGCTCGAAGCGCCTGGCCGAGCGTTCCGGGCTGGCGCTCAGCCCGGCCAGCGTCCGCAATATCATGGCGGAGCTGGAGGACCTGGGCGTGCTCGCCAGCCCCCATACCTCGGCGGGCCGGGTGCCCACCGAGCGCGGCTATCGCATGTACGTCGACAGTCTGCTCAAGTCCCGGGCCATGGCGGAGCCCCGCGCCCGGGGGCTCAAGCGCGAGCTCGAGGCACTGATCCGCCCGGAGCACTCCCCCCAGGAACTGGTCAGCCAGGCGTCGCGGGCGCTGGCGGAGCTCACCCGCATGGCCGGTGTGGTGGTGGTGCCGCGCCGGGAGGTCACCACCCTGCGCCAGGTGGAGTTTCTGCCCCTGTCGGACCGGCGCGTGCTGGTGGTGCTGGTGATCAACCGCTCCGAGGTGCAGAACCGCATCATTCAGACCGAGCGGGATTACCGGGAAGAGGACCTGCGCCAGGCGTCCAACTACATCAATCGCACCTATGCCGGCTGCAATCTGGACCAGATCCGCGACGGGCTGCTGCGCACCATGCGTGCCGACAAGGAGCAGATGGACGCCATGATGCAGGCCACCCTGGATCTGGCCTCCAGGGGACTGAAGCGGGAGGGCGACGAGCCGGACTACGTGGTCTCCGGCGAGGCGAACCTGCTCGATACCACCGAGGCCGGGGACATCGACAAGCTCCGGGACCTGTTCGAGGCCTTCAACCGCAAGCGTGACGTGCTCCACCTGCTGGAGCGCTCGCTCACCGCCGAGGGCGTGCAGATCTTCATCGGTCGCGAGGCCGGCTACGACGCCTTCGATGAGTACTCGCTGGTTTCGGCGCCCTACCGGGCGGATGAGTCCTCGCTGGGGGTGCTGGCGGTGGTGGGCCCGACGCGGATGGATTACGAGAAGGTGATCCCCACCGTGGACGTGACAGCCCGCATTCTCTCTGCCACCCTCGGCAAGCTCTGACGCCGGCGCCCTTGAAACCGGCCGCCGTGCTCCCATATCTGCATCCGGGTTCCGGACGGGCCCGTTATCGGGGCGAGCAACCAGTAGTGTGGAGTGGAGTTGCGCATGAGTGACGAAAAGACCCGTGCAGAAGCCGGGGAAGAGCAGGCTCCCGGCGTGAACGAGGAGCACGAGGAGCATCAGGAGCTGGAAGGCGAGGCCGGGCAGGCAGCCGCGGCGGAGGGTCAGGCCGCCGGTGAGGAGGCATCCTCCGGCGACGATCCGTCCCCCGAGCAGGAGATCGAGCGTCTGCGCGAGCGCCTCGCCCGGGTGGAAAAAGACCTTTCCGAGGCGGATGTCCGTGCCCAGGCGGAGATCCAGAACGTGCGCCGTCGCGCCGAGCGCGACGTGGAGCAGGCGCACAAGTTTGCCCTGGAGAAGTTCGCCGCCGAGATCGTGAACGTGGCGGACTCGCTCGAGCGGGCCCTGGATACGCTGGACGAGAACGACGAGGCGGTCCGGCCGGCCCGTGAGGGGACCGAGCTGACCCTCAAGGCGCTGCTGGACGTGTTCGCGCGGTTCAACATCGAGCAGATCGACCCCCGCGGGGAGACCTTCAATCCGGAGCAGCACGAGGCCATGACCATGGTGTCGTCGGCGGAGGCCGAGCCCAATACGGTGGTGGACGTGCTGGAGAAGGGCTATCTGCTCAACGGACGCGTCATCCGCCCGGCGCGGGTGGTGGTGGCGAAGGCCCCGGAAGGGTCCTGAGGCGGGAAAAAGCGGCCGCGCGCGGTTGAAACCGCGCCACGGGCCTCAATATAGCGAACAAGGCAAAGACAATTCAGCTTCACGGGCTGCTGCCGGGCAGGGCTCGTGACGGATGTGAAGGAGACGGAGAGTCATGGGTAAGATAATCGGAATCGATCTGGGGACCACGAATTCCTGTGTGGCGGTCCGCGAGGGCGACAAGGTGCGGGTCCTGGAGAATGCCGAAGGCACTCGCACCACCCCCTCGGTGGTGGCCTACACGGACGACGAGATCCTGGTGGGTCAGGCCGCCAAGCGCCAGGCCGTGACCAACGCGGAGAACACCATCCACGCGGTCAAGCGCCTGGTCGGGCGCCGCTATGACGACGATGTCGTGCAGAAGGACATCGAGATGGTGCCGTACAAGATCGTCAAGGCCGACAACGGCGACGCCTGGGTGGAGGTCAAGGGCAAGAAGATGGCCCCGCCGCAGGTCTCGGCGCAGGTTCTCAAGAAGATGAAGAAGACCGCCGAGGATTACCTGGGCGAGGAAGTCACCGAGGCGGTGATCACCGTGCCGGCCTACTTCAACGATTCCCAGCGCCAGGCCACCAAGGACGCCGGGCGCATTGCCGGACTCGACGTCAAGCGCATCATCAACGAGCCCACGGCCGCCGCGCTGGCCTATGGCCTGGACAAGGAAGGTGGCGACCGCACCATTGCCGTCTATGACCTGGGCGGCGGCACCTTCGACATCTCGATCATCGAGATCGCCGAGGTGGAAGGCGAGCAGTCCTTCGAGGTGCTGGCCACCAACGGGGACACCTTCCTCGGCGGCGAGGACTTCGGCCTCAAGCTGATCTATCACCTGGTCGAGGAGTGCAAGAAGGACTCCGGCATCGATCTCAGCGGCGATTCCCTGGCCATGCAGCGGCTGCGCGAGGCCGCCGAGAAGGCCAAGGTGGAGCTGTCTTCGGCCGAGCAGACCGAGGTGAACCTGCCCTATATCACCGCGGACCAGAGCGGGCCGAAGCACCTGGTGCTCAAGGTGACCCGCGCCAAGCTGGAGTCGCTGGTGGAGGATCTGGTGAACCAGTCGCTGGAGCCCTGCAAGGTGGCACTCAAGGACGCCGGCGTGAAAGGCGGCGATGTCACCGACGTGATCCTGGTCGGTGGCCAGACCCGCATGCCGCTGGTGCAGAAGAAGGTTTCCGAGTTCTTCGGCCGCGAGCCGCGCAAGGACGTGAACCCGGATGAGGCGGTGGCTATCGGTGCCGCGCAGCAGGCGGCCGTGCTCAGCGGCGACGTCAAGGACGTGCTGCTGCTGGATGTGACCCCGCTGACGCTGGGCATCGAGACCATGGGCGGCGTGATGACGCCCATCATCGAGAAGAACACGACGATTCCGACCAAGGCGTCGCAGACCTTCTCCACCGCCGAGGACAATCAGTCCGCGGTGACCGTCCATGTGCTCCAGGGTGAGCGCAAGCAGGCCCAGCAGAACAAGTCGCTGGGGCAGTTCAACCTGGAAGGCATTCCGGCGGCGCCGCGCGGTGTGCCGCAGATCGAGGTGTCGTTCGACATCGACGCCAACGGCATTCTGCATGTGAGTGCCCAGGACAAGGCCACCGGCAAGAAGCAGTCCATCGAGGTGAAGGCTTCTTCCGGTCTCAGCGAAGAGGAAGTCGAGCAGATGGTCCAGGACGCCGAGGCCCATGCCGACGAGGACCGCAAGTTCGAGGAACTGGTCCAGGCGCGCAACCAGGCGGATCATCTGATCCACTCCACGCGCAAGACCCTGGAGGAAGCCGGCGACAAGGCCTCGGACGAGGAAAAGGAACAGATCAACAAGGCTGTCGAGGAACTCGAAGGCGTGGTCAAGGGCAACGACAAGGACGAGATCGAGGCCAAGACGAAGGCGCTGACCGAAGCCTCCTCGGCGCTGGCCCAGCGGCTCTATGCCGAGGCTGCCGAGCAGCAGCAGGGCGGCGAGGCCGGCGGCGAGCAGGCCGCTGGTGGCGACGATCGCTCCGAGGATGCCGTGGACGCGGACTTCGAGGAAGTGGACGACGACAAGAAGTAACCGCATCGGGCAACGGATGCAGTAAAGCGGATCGCCGGGCCATGCCCGGCGAACTGCGTTGAGTCGGACTGAAAGGCCAGACTATGTCGCAACGTGATTATTACGAAGTGCTGGGTGTGTCGAAGGGGGCTTCCCAGCAGGAGATCAAGAAGGCCTATCGCCGCCTGGCGATGAAGCATCACCCGGACCGCAATCCGGATGACAAGGAAGCGGAGCAGCTTTTCAAGGAGGCCAAGGAAGCCTACGAGGTGCTCTCGGACGAGGAAAAGCGCGCCGCCTATGACCAGTTCGGCCATGCCGGCGTCTCCGGCCAGGCCGGTGGCTTCGGCGGTGCCGGAGCGGGTGCCGGGGCCGGCTTTTCCGATATCTTCGGCGATATCTTCGGCGACATCTTCGGCGGCGGAGGCGGACGGCGTCGCTCCGCCCGGGGCGCGGACCTGCGTTATACCCTGGAGCTGGACCTCGAGCAGGCGGTGCGTGGCACCACCGAGCAGATTCGTGTGCCCACCTGGGAGCATTGCGATACCTGTGACGGCAGCGGCGCGAAGAAGGGCGAAAGCCCCGTGGCCTGCACCACCTGTAACGGCATGGGGCAGGTGCGGATGCAGCAGGGCTTTTTCACGGTGCAGCAGACCTGCCCGGCCTGTCGCGGTGCCGGCAAGGTGATCAAGAACCCCTGCGGAACCTGCCATGGCGACGGAAGGGTGCAAAGCACCCGGACCCTGTCCGTGGAGATTCCCCCGGGCGTGGATACCGGCGACCGGATCCGTCTGGCCGGCCAGGGCGAGGCCGGCGCCCAGGGCGCCCCCTCCGGCGACCTTTATGTGCAGGTGCTGGTGCGCGAGCACGAGATCTTCACCCGCGAGGGCAACAATCTCTACTGCCAGGTACCCATTTCCTTCGTGGACGCGGCCCTGGGCGGGGAAATCGAGGTGCCCACCCTGGAGGGCAAGGTCAAGCTCAAGGTGCCGGCGGAGACCCAGAACGGCAAGCTGTTCCGCATGCGCGGCAAGGGCGTGCCCCCGGTGCGCGGCGGCGCTCCCGGCGATCTGCTCTGCCGCGTGGAGGTGGAGACCCCGGTGCACCTCAACAGCGAGCAGAAGGATCTACTGCGCCAGCTGCAGGCCTCGCTGGAGAAGGGCGGCAACCGCCACAACCCGAAGCGCACCAGCTGGTTCGAGGGCGTCAAGCGCTTCTTTGAAGGGTTTTAGCGC
>SLJS01000229.1 GCA_007135015.1 Alcanivorax sp.
AGGGCTGCCCCCTTTTGGTTGGGAGATGGCGCTCCGGGGAGTGAGGCACCTCCGACCCGCCCCTGTGACCTCTCTGGCTTTCAGGGCTGCAGGTGCACACTGCACGCCTTGCGTAGCGGTCGGTGGCCGGTTTTTGGCGGCCGGTGAGGGGCGCGCATTCCTGCAACGGGTCGCCGGAAGTCGGTCGCTTTGAATATCGCTACTCACCACTGCGCCCCTCAGGGCGCCCCTTCATGCATAATGAACACCTCTGCAGCAGGGAGGAGTGACCGCATGCAATGGATGATCTACGGGGCCAACGGCTACACGGGTGAGCTGATCGCCCGCAAGGCACGGGAGCAGGGGCTGGCGCCGGTGCTTGCCGGCCGCAGCGCGGAGAAGATCTCGCCGCTGGCCCGGGAGCTGGATCTGGAGCAGCGGGCCTTTGCACTGGATGACCCGGAAGGAGTGAAGGCGGGGCTGGACGGCATGAGCCTGGTGCTGCACTGCGCCGGGCCCTTTTCGGCAACCAGTGCTCCCATGATCGAGGGTTGCCTGGCCGTGGGCGCCCATTACCTGGATATCACCGGCGAAATCGAAGTCTTCGAGCACGCCCATGCCCCGGAGCAGGCCGGGCGGGCACGCAAGGCGGGGGTGGTGCTCTGTCCGGGGGTGGGCTTCGACGTGATTCCCACCGACTGCGTGGCCGTTCGCCTGAAGGAGGAACTGCCCGACGCCAAATGGCTGTCCCTGGGCTTTGACACCCGCTCGGGGCTTTCCCCGGGCACCGCCCGCACCGCCGTGGAAGGGCTGGCGCAGGGCGGGCAGGCGCGTCGTGATGGCAGGGTCATTACCGTGCCCCTGGGCTGGAAGCATCGCCAGATCGATTTCGGCGCCGGCGAAAAGACCGCCATGACCATACCCTGGGGGGATGTTTCCACCGCCTTCTACTCCACCGGTATTCCCAATATCGACACCTGGATCCCCATGGCGAAATCCGCCGTATACGGGGCACGGGCCATGAATCTGATCCGTCCGCTGCTGGGGCTGTCCTTCGTGCAGGCCTGGCTCAAGCGGCGGGTGGACAGCAAGGTCCGGGGGCCGGACGAGGCCACCCGCGAGCGCCGCCCGACCCATGTCTGGGGCGAGGCCCGCAATGACGCCGGCCGGACCATCACAGCGCGGATCCGGGTGGCGAACGGCTACAGCCTGACCGTGGATGGCGCCCTGGCGGTGGCGGCGCATCTGCTCGACCGGCCCCCGGAAGGCGGCAGCTATACACCGGCGATGCTGCTGGGCTCCGGGTTCGTCGAGCAGTTGCCCGGTTCCGGGTCCTTTCAGGTGAGTGAAGGGTAACCGGTAACGTCTGTTCTCCGCTGGATTGCGTCATTGCAGCGCCCGGGCAATCCCGGTACATTCCGCGCTCGCCGGCCCGGTGGTTCTTGCGGAGTAGATACGGGGAAGGCTTTTGTGCAGGACACTGTCGCACAGGCCGGGGATTGCTATCCTTGGTAGCCGCTTTTCGCGAATAGGGGAAACAGATGGACGCGCTGCTGGCACAGGGCCTGGAACTCATGCTCTATGGCATGGGGTTTGTTCTGTTCTTTCTGGTGCTGCTGGTGCTTGCCACATCGCTGATGTCCGTTCTGACGCTGCGCTTTTTTCCCGGTGAGCCGGTGCAGCCTCCTTCGGGCGTTTCGCCGGCACCAGATGACGCCGAGCAGCATGACCAGGTGCCGCCGCGGGTGCTTGCCGTGATCCGGGCGGCAATCGAACAGCATCGCCGCCGGCACCGGTAACCGGGAAATCTCCAACTGTCTGCAAGGATCCGGTCATGAGTGATCAAAAGCCCCTTGGCATCACCGACGTGGTATTGCGGGATGCGCACCAGTCACTGCTGGCCACGCGCATGCGCATTGACGACATGCTGCCGATCGCCGGGAAGCTTGATCAGGTCGGGTTCTGGAGTCTGGAGTCCTGGGGCGGGGCCACCTTCGATGCCTGCATCCGCTACCTTGGCGAGGACCCCTGGGAGCGTATTCGCCTTCTCAAGGAGGCCATGCCCAACACGCCCCAGCAGATGCTGCTGCGCGGCCAGAATCTGCTCGGCTACCGCCATTACGCGGATGACGTGGTGGATCGTTTTGTCGAACGGGCGGTGGCCAATGGCGTGGACGTATTCCGCGTGTTCGATGCCATGAACGACATGCGTAACATCGAGCGCGCCATCCAGGCCGTGATCAGCCAGGGGGCTCATGCCCAGGGCACCATCGCCTATACCGTCAGCCCGGTGCATACCCTGGACATGTGGCTGGAACAGGCCCGGCGCATCGAGGAAATGGGCGCCCATTCCATAGCCATCAAGGACATGGCTGGCCTGCTGCGGCCCTATGTGGCCTACGAACTGGTCAGCCGGCTCAAGGAGACGCTGAGCATTCCGGTGCACATGCAGTGCCACGCCACCACCGGGCTGTCCACCGCCACGGCCCTGAAGGCCGCCGAAGCGGGTATCGATAACGTGGATACCGCCGTTTCCTCCATGTCCATGACCTACGGGCACAGCCCCACGGAAGCAGTGGTGGCCATGCTCGAGGGCACCGAGCGCGATACCGGCCTCGATATTCCGTTGCTCGAGGAAATCGCCGCCTACTTCCGGGGCGTGCGCAAGAAGTACGCGAAGTTCGAGGGCAGTCTGCGCGGTGTGGATTCGCGGATCCTGGTCGCCCAGGTGCCGGGCGGCATGCTGACCAACATGGAGGGCCAGCTGAAGGAACAGGGCGCTGAAGAGAAGTTCGACGAGGTGCTCGAGGAGATTCCCCGGGTACGGGAAGACCTGGGGTTCATCCCGCTGGTCACGCCCACCTCGCAGATCGTGGGCACCCAGGCGGTGATGAACGTGCTCTCCGGCGAACGGTACAAGGCCCTGTCGAAGGAAACCCGTGGTGTGCTGCGCGGCGAATACGGAGCAGCCCCGGCGCCTTTCAACAGTGAATTGCAGGAGCGTGCCCTGGAAGGGGATGAACCCGTCACCTGCCGGCCGGCGGACCTGCTGGAGCCGGAGATGGAGCAGCTTGCCGAGGCCCTGCGCAAGAAGGCGAAGGAAGAGGGCATCGTTCTCGCCGAAGGCGAGCGCGAGATCGACGATGTGCTGACCTATGCGCTCTTTCCCCAGATCGGGCTGAAGTTCCTGCAGAACCGGGGCAATCCGGAAGCTTTCGAGCCGGCTCCTTCCGGCGGCGAGCTGGCGGCCCCGGTGACCGACGGGGGAGACGAGATCTACACCGTGGAGGTGGAAGGCCAGCAGTATACGGTTACCGTCAGCCCCGGCGGTGATATTACCGGTATCCGTGCGCCGGGCGAGGCGGCCGCAGCGGGCGACGGCGACAGTACTGGAGCCGTGGCTTCCGGTGGGTCCGGCGAGCCACTGCCGGCGCCGCTGGCAGGCAATATCTTCAAGGTGCTGGTACGTCCCGGCCAGAAGGTGGCCGAAGGCGAACGGATCATGGTCCTGGAGGCCATGAAGATGGAAACCGATGTATCGGCGCCGCGCAGCGGTACCATCACCGGGGTGAACGTCCAGGAGGGTGACAGCGTCGCCTCCGGCGAGACCCTGGTTACCCTGGACTGACGGAGCGCGCGCCCCATGGAGCAGCTGGAGCAACTCTGGGAAACCACCGGCCTTCATCACATGGCGCCCGGCCAGGTGATCATGATGGCGTTCTGTCTGGTGTTGATCTTCCTGGCCATTCGCAAGAAGTTTGAACCCCTGCTGCTTCTGCCCATCGGCTTCGGCGGCATTCTGGCCAACATTCCGGTTGCCGGGCTGGCGGAATCGGCGGTCAGCCAGGCATTGCAGCTGGGTGGCCCGGAAGTGATGGCCGCCATTGCCTCCGCCCTGAACATGGACCCGCAGGCGGGCGTACAGGCCCTCCATGAGGCTTACCGGGGCGCGGAGCCGGCGGTGCGCGCCGAGGTGGCCGAAGTGGCGCGGGATGCCCGCTTTGCCGATGGCCTGCTTTATCTGCTCTATGAGGTGGGCCTGGCTACCGGGGTGTTCCCGCTGCTGATCTTTCTGGGTGTGGGGGCCATGACGGACTTCGGTCCCATGCTCGCCAATCCGCGCACCATGCTGCTGGGCGCGGCGGCGCAGTTCGGGATCTTCGCGGCATTGCTTGGCGCGGTGGGGCTCAGTGTGATGGGGCTGGTCGACTTCTCCCTCGCCGACGCGGCTGCCATCGGCATTATCGGCAGCGCGGATGGCCCGACGGCCATCTTTGTCACCTCAAGGCTGGCGCCGGAGCTGCTCGGGGCCATTGCGGTGGCCGCCTACGCCTACATGGCGCTGGTACCGCTGATCCAGCCGCCGATCATACGGTTGCTGACCACCGCCCGGGAGCGCGGCATCCGCATGGAACAACTGCGCGTGGTCTCGCCCCGGGAGAAGATTCTCTTTCCGCTGGTATTGCTTGCCCTGGTCATGCTGTTGTTGCCGGACGCCGCGCCCCTGCTGGGGATGTTCTGCCTGGGCAATCTGATGCGTGAATCCGGTGTGGTCGACCGGCTGGTGGACACCACCAACAATGCGTTGATCAACACGGTAACCATCATGCTGGGCCTGGCCGTGGGCACCCAGCTGGGCGCCGAGCAGTTCCTGGTGCCTTCTACCCTGGGCATCCTGCTGCTGGGCATTGTGGCATTTGGCATTGGCACCGCCAGTGGTGTGCTGATGGCGAAGCTGATGAATCTGCTCAGCCGCGCGCCCATCAATCCCATCATTGGTGCCGCCGGTGTATCCGCGGTGCCCATGGCCGCCCGGGTGGCCAACCGGGTGGGGCTGGAAGCGAACTCCCAGAACTTCCTGCTGATGCATGCCATGGGGCCCAACGTGGCAGGCGTGATCGGCTCGGCGGTGGCGGCCGGCGTGCTGCTCAATTTCGTCGGATAGCGAAAGAGCGAAAACCCCTGCAACGGGGCGTCGCAAAAGATCCCCCCTGGCAGATTCATCGTGCACCAGCGCCGTAGCCCGGATGAAGGAAGCAGGCCGTAATCCGGGGAATCTTCCGGAGCGGTTGCAATGCCCATTCCCGGGTCGTAGCGCTAGCCCGGATTTTGCACCAAATGCCATGTACTTCGCGCCGCGGATGGTCGTCGTCAGGCGTGCTCGCGACTGACGGCGGCCAGACCAGGCGAAGTGCATGGCAAACGTAAACGTCACCATAACAAGCGTGCCTGGAAACCTCTGAAAAGCCCCTGTCATCGCTCTTCCCTTCGATTACAGGAGTGGTTTGGTGCAATATTCGGGCTAGTGCCCACAGAATAATCCCGGGAATTCCTCAGCGCTTCCCTAAGTAATGTAAAGGTCCGGCGCTTTTCCTTCGCGGTTGTGAAACTATGCTGTAAGAGCGTCGGCAGGGACTTCCCGGAGATGCAGAGTCTCCGGAACGGGTGATGGAAGTGTTCCCGGCGCATTGCCTCCCGCGAAAGCGGGAATGGAGCAGTTCATGGGAATTGTCCCTGATATCCGACAGTTGTTGAATGCATCACAACTGGAGTATTTCAAGCACACGCCTGACGTAACCTATATCTGCGACAGCGATCTTCGGCTGCTTGCCTGCAACCCGGCCTGGACACGCTTTGCCCTGGCCAACGGGGGAAGGGAGATCCCCGACCGATGGGGGCCAGGGAGTTCCCTTACCGACGCCATGTCTGGCTGGCCACGTGCCTACTATCGCAAGCAATACATTCAGGCGCTTGCCACCGGTGAAGTTTTCCGCCAGGAATATGAATGCTCTTCCCCCGGGGAGGAGCGCCATTTTCTGCAGGTGGCCTACCCTCTGGAGCGGGGGCGCGGGTTACTGATTACCAACAGCCTGGTTCGGGAGGAGTCGCCGAAAAGTGCGGGCGATGCGGGCGGGCAGTACGTGGACCATCGGGGCCTGATCGTGCAGTGCAGCCACTGTGGAAGGGTGGCGTGGCCCGAGGTGGAAGGAAGCTGGGGCTGGGCGCCGACACTGGCAGGCAGGACGGATTCGCGGATCTCCCACAGCTTCTGCCCCTGGTGCCTGGAGCATTACCACCCTGCATGAGCAGCTGTGATAACAGGGCCTCATGACACCTGCAGGAGCGCTGCTTGCAGCGCGAACGCCCCGGCTTCTTTTTTATCCCATCAGCTTCTGCACAAAGGCACTTTCACGCTCAATGGTCTGGCTGAAGGCGGGCCGGGCATGGAGGCGGTCCCGGTGTGCGGCCAGCGCCGGCCAGCGTTCCGCGTCAAGGTGCTCGCCGCCGTGCTGCAGGTTCACGAACTGGCTGGCCAGGGCAATATCGGCGACGGTGAGCATGTCGCCGACCAGATATTCACGGTCGCCCAGCTGCCCTTCCAGGTAATCCAGCAGGGGAGGGAGTTTCTCGTGGAGCGCCCGTTGCACCTTGTCTTCGTCACAGGGGCGGCCCAGAAGCCGCATGACAACCCGGTTGCGGAACACTGCCAGCGTGGCCTGGTTGGCGATTTCGTAGTCGGCAAACTTCTCGAACCAGAGGGTTCGCGCATGCCCGGCCGGGTCGGAGGGATACAGCGGCGGTTCCGGGTAGCGCCGCTCCAGGTAATCGCAGATCACCGCCGAATCGGCCAGTACCAGATCCTCTTCCTCGAAGGCCGGAACCCGTTTGAGGGGGTTGAGCCTGTGAAAGTCCGCGGGCGGATCATTGGGGTCCACATGGACGGACTCGTATTCCAGCCCCTTTTCCTTGAGAAAAACGCGGGCCTTGCGCACGAAAGGCGACAGTGCGGCGCCATGGAGTCTGCGGGTCATTGATTCTCCCCCTGTATACGGACCGGCCGCTCATAAGACCAATACGGGGGCGGAAAATCAACATCTCAGCACGGTCGCTGGTGCGATCTTAAGGCACGGTTGCTTGCGCAACCTTCCAGCTTCCAGCACGGGGCTTTCGCCCCTCCCGGCACGCGGCCTGCGACCGCTTCCAGCGGTGCCTGGCAGCAGGGTGGGTGCCTGGTTAGTGCTGGCTTTGTAGAATGCACCGCTCGAAGTCGCCGAAGGCGACGTGCCCGCAGCCCGGAGCCCGTTCTCCTTGACCTTCCCGTGGTGCCTGCTAGACTTTGCGCCGCTTCGCGCGCGAAGCATCAGGTCCCCTTCGTCTAGTGGCCCAGGACACCGCCCTTTCACGGCGGTAACAGGGGTTCGACTCCCCTAGGGGACGCCA
>SLJS01000026.1 GCA_007135015.1 Alcanivorax sp.
GCGCCTGGCGGTAAAACCCTCCGGCTGCTCCGGCTACATGTACGAGCTCGATTACGTCGACGAGCCGGAAACCGCCGACCGGCGTTTTGAAATCGACGATGACGTTACGCTGTATGTGGACGAGAAAAGCCTGGCCATCGTGCAGGGCACCGAGATCGACTACGTCACTGAGGGCGTCAATCGCTTCTTCAAGTTCCGCAACCCCAATGCCCAGGGCGAGTGCGGCTGTGGCGAAAGTTTCACGGTTAACGGCTGATGAACAACGGCGAACAGAAAATGGTGGCGCTGCGGCGGGACGTTTCCGCCCGGAAGGTTCCCGACGGCACTCCCGTAACCCTCAACCGGGATACCTTCGTCAATGTCACCCAGGCCCTGGGCGGCAGTTTTACCGTCACCGTCAATGGCCAGATGCTGCGCATCGACGGCACCGATGCCGACGCCATCGGTCAGCAACCCATGGAATTCCACTTCGATCCGCCGGAAGAGGACGGCAGCGTGCGCGACGGAGATCTGTGGGAGGTGCTGGGCACCGTCTATGACCCGGAGATTCCGGTCAACGTGGTGGACCTGGGCCTGATCTACGGCTGTGACGTCATTCGCCGTGATGGACAGAACGTGGTGCAGGTTCGGATGACCCTGACCGCACCCACCTGCGGCATGGGCCCGGTGCTGGTCGCGGACGTTGAATATCGCCTTTCACAGGTGCCCAACGTGAACAAGGTTGAAGTCTCCCTTGAATTCGACCCGCCCTGGAGCCGGGACATGATGACCGACGAGGCCCGTCTCGAACTGGGTATTTACTGACATGAGCGAACTGGATCTGTCACAGGTGCCCTTCGGCACCGAAATTACCGCCGACGAAGTCCTGGAAACACTCGGATTCCTGGACGACTGGGAGGATCGTTACGGCTACATCATCGATCTCGGCAAACAGCTTCCCTCCTTCCCCGAGTCCATGCAGACCGACGACAGGCTGGTGCGCGGCTGCCAGAGCCAGGTATGGCTGGAAACCGATTACGACACGGATGAGAAACGCCTGCGCATGGCCGTGGACAGCGATGCGCTGATCGTGCGCGGCCTCGCCGCCATCGTGCTGGCCGCGCTGAACAACCGCTCCCCCGAAGAAGTGGCCCAGTACGACATGGAAGACTACTTCGAACAGATGGATCTCTTGCGCCACATTAGTCCAATCCGCGGCAACGGCCTGCGAGCCATGGTCCAGCGCATCCGAAACACCGCCGAGCAATATACCTGATGGTGTCCTCCCGGCCTTTCTCGCAGCTCGCCACTCGTAGCTCGTAGCTCATAGCTAACAACTACGCAAATAACGCTCAATTTCGAATACATGCTTGTCATCAATGTCCAGCTCACGCAATGCATTGGCCAGGCGCAGCAGATATTCCGCATTGTCGCCGCTCGGGCCCCGCGAGCGCGCGATATGCAGCGCGATCTCGCTTTCCGGCGCCGGCCCCAGATACGCCTGATTGTCCTCGGTGGCGATATAGACCAGGCCATCGCAATGCCGCCCGTCGGCAAGCGTCATCTCCGTGGTGAAACGCAGATAGCCGTTCTTCTCGCGGAAATCCAGATGATCGAACACATCCGGGGAAACCCGGTAGCCCAGCCCGGTGCAGACCGCACCCGGCGCCCGTACCAGTGTGGCCACCCGTCCGGGCGCCTCCGGCGTGCCCCGGTGGTCATGGGAGCCCTGCCAGAAACGTCGCGCCCAGCCGACAATGGTCGCCGGGCTGCTCTCCAGGAAGGGAAAGTCCGCCTTGAAAATCAGCGACCCGTAACCGAACAGCCAGACATCCTCCCGCCCGGAAAGATCATGACGGTCCCGATTCAGGGCCGTGGTATCGACAGACATGGGCAATCCCGGACCATGTATTGCTGAACAGGGCCCATTACGATGCATCATCGCCCCGGCCGGGGCAAACGCCCTTCGCCTCGGTCGTGCTACCATTGCCACAATCCTTGCACAGGGGGACCTGTCCGATGAATGACCGCGTACTGGTAGAGATCGACGACGAGGGCATTGCCACCGTAACGCTCAACCGGCCGGAGAAGATGAACGGCCTGGACATGCCCATGTTCCGCGCTATCAACCGCACCGCGCGCCGGCTGCGCAAGAACCGCGACGTCCGGGTGATCATCCTCAAGGGCGCCGGCAACGCCTTCTGCTCCGGGCTGGATATCCAGACGGTGTCGAAGAACCCCTTCAACTTCCTGCGCCTGTTGTTCAAGTTCTTTGTCCTGCGCGCCAACGCGGCACAGAACGTGGGCTATCTCTGGCGAAAGGTCCCCGTTCCCGTGATCGCGGTCACCCACGGCTACTGCTTCGGCGGCGGCCTGCAGCTGGCACTGGGCGCCGATTTCCGTTACAGCTCCAGCGATTGCGAGTTCTCGGTCATGGAAGCCAAATGGGGCCTGGTACCCGACATGAGCCTGGCGGTCACCCTGCGCGAGCTGCTTCCCATCGACAAGGCCAAGGAACTGACCATGACGGCGCGCCGTTTCCGCGCCGATGAAGCAAAATTCATGGGGCTGGTCAGCCATGTCTCCGAAGAGCCCCTGGTGCACGCCCAGGCGTTCGCCAGAAAGCTCGCCCAGCAGTCCCCCGATGCGGTGGCGGCGGCAAAACTGCTGTTCAACCGCAGCTGGAATTCCTCGGACCGCGGTGCGCTCTACTGGGAGACCCGCCTGCAGAAGAAGATCATCGGTCGCGCCAACCAGCGCATCGCCGTGGCGCGCAATACCAGCGACCCGGAGCGGCCCTGGCAGAAGCGGAAGAAATTCTAGAATAACCTTCAAGGGACCTCCCCCATGCCCCCGGGAAGAAAACACCACGCTGGAACCAAGCAACGGGTCACCCTGGTTGGCGGGGTGGTCAATCTGCTGCTAGGCCTGGGCAAGGTGGTCGCGGGCTACTGGGGGCAGTCCCAGTCACTGATCGCCGACGGCATTCATTCCCTGTCGGATCTGATCAGTGACGCCGTGGTGCTGGCCGCCGCCCGCATCGGCAGCCACGGACCGGACCGCAACCACCCCTACGGCCATGCCCGGATCGAGACCGCCGCCACCGTGGGCGTCGGCGCCATTCTGCTCGCCGTTGCCGCCGGCTTCATCCTGCACGCCGGCCAGCGGATGCTGGAACCGGACACCCTCTGGCAGCCGGGCTGGCTTGCAATGATCGCGGCACTGGTGTCAGTGGGCGCCAAGGAAGCGCTTTTCCACTACACAAGGCGTGCCGCCCGCAACGCGCACTCGGCACTGCTTGATGCCAATGCCTGGCACCATCGCTCCGACGCCCTCTCATCCATTGTGGTGATCATCGGCGTGGGCGGCGCCATGCTGGGCCTGCCCTGGCTCGACGCAGTCGCCGCCATCGTGGTGGCCGCCATGATCGCGCGCATGGGCTGGCAGTTCTGCATCGACGGGCTCTCCGAACTGGTGGACACCGGCGTGGAAGAAGAACGGCTTGTCGCCATGGAAAGACTGATCCGGTCGGTGGAGGGCGTGCGCGGACACCATGGCCTGCGCACCCGGCGCATGGGCGGCGAGGTGCTGGTGGATGTGCATGTGGAAGTCGCACCCGATATCAGTATTACCGAAGCGCACCAGATCGGCGAACGGGTACGGCACCGGCTGCTCGAGGCGCTGGACGACGTCAGCGACGTGCTGGTGCATGTGGACCCGGACACGCCCCATGAGGAACTCGAGCCCCGACTACCGTCGCGCTCGCGGGTGCTCCATGACCTGGAACCCTTCCTGCGCCGGACCCGCCTGGACCGCAGGCGGCTCCAGATCCTGCTGCACTATGGCGAGAACCGCATCGATGTGGACATCATGGCCCCGCCGGGCACGGACACCGACAACGCCCGGCACATCCTGTCCCCGGCTCCGGACAGCCTGAGTTGGCTGGGAAACATTCGGGTGCTGCAGACCACGGAATGAGAGGGGCAAGGGGCAAGGTGTGGCAGGCATGCAGCGCGATTCTGCTCAGCATGGGTTTGCCTGAACCGGCCTTGCTGGAGGGTCCCCTCTCCCCTTGAGGGTGTCGCAAAAGGGTCTACTGGCACCTGTGGGAGCGGACCTTGGGCCGCGAAGGCCCCGGATTCCAGCATCGTGCCAGGTTCTTCGCGCCCGAGGGTGCGCTCCCACAAACCCTTTTGCGACACCCTCACTGACCGCGGAGCACCGACCGCTGACCACCGTCCAGTCAGGAGCGGCGGCTGGCCAGGTCACTGAAGGCACCAAGCGTGCTGCCCAGAGAAGCGAATTCCGTGGGCAGGAATACCCGGTCGCCTTCCTTCGCGATATTCGGCAGGGTGCGCATGTACTCCAGACCGAGCAGATAACCGCTGACCTGGCGAGCGTCCATCCCCTTCTCGCCACCGGCTTCCAGAATGTTCTCGATGGCCTTGCGCTCGCCCTCGGCGCGCAGGATGGCCGACTCCCGATCGCCGGTGGCACGCAGCACCGCCGCTTCCTTGTCGCCCTGGGCCTGCTGGATCTCCGCTTCGCGATAACCGTTGGCCTCGGTGACGGTGGCGCGACGCTTGCGCTCGGCGGTCATCTGCATGCGCATGGCGTCCTCGATTTCCCGGGGCAGTTCGATGTCCTGGATTTCCACGCGGGTGACCTTTACGCCCCACTTCTCGCCGGCCTGATCAAGAATCTCCAGCAGGCGGCTGTTCACCTCGTCTCGATTCTCCAGCAGCGTGTCCAGGTCCCGGTTGCCCACCACCGAACGCAGGGTGGTACGGGTGAGCGTGTCCACCGCCATGACGAAGTTCTCCACCTGATAGACCACCGATTTCGGATCCACCACCTGGTAATAAATGGCGCCGTTGACGGTTACCGCCACGTTGTCCCGGGTGATCATGGGCTGACCGGGAAAGTCCAGCACCGTCTCGCGCTGGTCGATGCGCGGCGTTTCCACCGACAAGCGCCGGTTGTTCCGGTCATAGCGCTGCACGGTCACGGTACGTGGCTGGTCGATAAAGGGAATGATCAGGTTGATCCCCGGCTGCAGCACCTTGTGAAAGCTGCCCAGGCGCTCGATGACCATGCATTCGGACTGCTGCACGATCCGCAGGCCCTTGGCCAGTACAACGCCGACAAAGATTGCCAGCAGTACAACGACTACAAGTGTTGCTTCCATTACGACTCTCCTTGCGTTGTCTGTTCGTCCACCACCCGGACCTGGGCGACAATGCCCCGGAACTCGGTGACAATCACCTGCTCACCGGGTTCCGGCTCCAGGCCGGTGGAAAAGCGCGCCGGATAGAAATCCCCGTAGATTTCCACGCCGATGCGTCCGTCACGTTCGACCACGACATGGGGCCCGGCGGCCTTGCCGCCGGGCTCATTCACCACCGACACCCCGCCTTCCGGATAGTACCGGCGGAACACGAGAATGATTGCCGGAACGATCACCACCGCGGCGCCGGTGAAGATCATGATCTGGTCACCGAAACCCAGCCCGGGCCAGATGGCCACCACCACGGCCATGACCGCGGCCGCCAGTCCCAGACCAAGGAGAATGAAATGCGCGCCCATCAGCTCCATGAGCATCAGCACCATGGCCGTGATGGCCCAGATATGCCACGGATGCATCTCCTTCCTCCCTGCCGACGGCCCGGGTTGCCCTTCGACCGCACAGCATACCCTCGAGAAGGTTCCCCGCCCATACCGCTTCGCGGGCAATAGGCGCCCTGTGGAACGCCGCCGCACCAGAAAATCCCTCTGATGAGGGTGTCGCAAAAGGGTTTGTAGAGCACACCTTGGGGCGCGAAGAACCTGGCACCGTGCCGGAGTCCGGGGACTTCGCGGCCCAAGGTACGCTCCCACAGGTGCCAATAGACCCTTTTGCGACACCCTCCAGGGACAGGGAGCATTCCCTGCCCGAATCAGGCAGATATGCCTTTTCCGCTTTTCCCCGGCACGCCAGTTCGTATAGCCTGTAGCACTTTGTGGTCCAGTATCCGGAGTCCCGTTCCCTTGGTGAAGAAGGCGCTATTCTGGCTTGTTGCCGCACTTGTAGTGGTCGCGGCGGCCCTGCTGCTGCGGCCCGCGGGCGATAACGGCGAGGAACCGGCCCCTGAAACTGACGAGGTCTCCGCCACGGAGCTGTCCGAGCGACGCGGCGCGCTGGTCGATGAGGTGGTGTTCACCCGGGAGCCGGATGTGGGCAAGGTCGCCGGCCTGATCGAGCGCGGCTCCATCCAGCTGTTTGCCCAGGGCATCACCAATATCACCGCCTTCCACCGGCTGCGCGACTCGCTTAAGGGCGAATACGAAACCGCCTACGGCTCCAATGTGGAGCTGACGCTGAATCCCGCGGAGCCGGAAAACGGCGGGCTCAATCCCTTCAGTATCCGCGAGATCCGCGAGGCCATGAACTGGCTGGTCAACCGCCGCCATGTGGCCGAGGAGATCTACGGCGGCATGGCCGTGCCCCGGGTGCTGCCCATGAACACCGCCTTTCCCGACTATGCCCGGCTGGTGGAAACCGCCCGGGCGCTGGAGCTGCACTACAGCCATGATCCGGAACGGGCCCGGGCGGTGATCGAGCAGCACATGAAAGCGCGCGGTGCCGAACGGCGCGACGGCCGCTGGTTCTACGAAGACGCCCCGGTGAGCCTGACGGTGCTGATCCGTACCGAGGACGCCCGCAACCAGGTAGGCGACTATGTGGCCAACCTGATGGAGGATCTCGGCTTTCGGGTGCGGCGCCAGTATCGCACCGCCGAGGAAGCCTCGCGAATCTGGTTCGGCGGCGACCCGAGCGCCGGCGACTGGCACATCTACACCGGAAGCTGGATATCCACCGTCATCAACCGCGACATTTCCGATGATCTGAGCTTCTACTACACGGAGCGGGGCCGGCCCGCGCCGCTGTGGCAAGCCTATGACCCGGACCCGGAATTCGACGAGCTTGCCGAGCGTCTGGAGCGCCGGGACTACCGCACCAGCGAAGAACGCCGCGAGATGATGGCGCGGGGCATGGAACTGGCGATGAAGGAGTCCTACCGTATCTGGCTGGCCGACCAGCTCAGCATCTTTCCACGCGCGGCCAACGTGGCCGCCGCCTCGGATCTTGCCGGCGGGCTTTCCGGCTCACGGCTGTGGCCCTACACCCTGCGCTACCGCGACCGCATCGGCGGCCGCATGGTCTTTGCCAC